>JAILFF010000223.1 GCA_024697705.1 Ruminococcus sp. | reverse complement strand
GGAACGTTATTGTTATCGAAAACCATGATATATATGTTCGTGAAGCCGACTGCCCCGACCACACTTGCATTAAAATGGGCAAACTCAGCCGGTCAAGTACGCAGATAGTCTGTCTCCCGAACAGGCTGATGATCTACCGGGTGAACAGCTCGGAGGAGGACGGCACCGATGGTACAGCGTAAGCGTGAAAGCGGCGGGAGCGTTTCGGAGCTGACGCGGCTTTCGCTTTTGACGGCAATAGCGCTTATCATATTCATAGTAGAGCAGCAGGTGCCGTTTCCTCTGCCGATACCCGGCGCAAAGCTCGGGCTGGCGAACATCATTACGGTGTATGCGGTCAATCGCTGCCGAAGTGGGGAAGTGTTGCTTCTCGTGCTTGCGAGGATTTTTTTAGGCTCTCTTTTCGCAGGGACTTTTTTAAGCCCGACGATGATATTCAGTCTTTCGGGGGGGCTTCTCTGCCTTGCGGGAATGTTGCCGCTCAGAAAAATACTTGATGAAAAGCATATATGGCTCGGCAGCATATTCGGAGCGGTGCTGCATAATACGGGGCAGATCATAGCGGCAGTATTCGTAATGAAGACATTTGCGGTGATAAGTTATTATCCGTTTCTGCTGGTTGTCGGGTGCATAGCAGGGGCGTTCACGGGGCTGACGGCACAGGCGATAATCAACAGGCTTAAATGAGCATATTTCAGCAGACGAAAGGAAATAACATGAGATTGATTTTTGTACGACACGGCGAACCCGATTACATAAACGACTGCCTTACCGAAAACGGTATAATTCAGGCGGAATGTACCGCGGAAAGGCTCAGGGACGAACCTATAACGGCAGTCTTTTCCTCGCCGATGGGCAGAGCTTTTAAGACCGCGAGCTTTACCGCCGACAAGCACGGTCTGATCGTTCAAAAGCTCGACTTCATGCACGAGATCGACTGGGGCGACGCTTACGACGGCGCTGGACTGCCGAATGACGGTCATCCCGGGACACTTGCTAATATGTTATATAACGAGTGTCCCTCCTCGGCAGGCGGCGAGAGCTGGCGGGAGCATCGTTATTTCGGGGATAACAGATGTCTGGGCTATTACGAAACGATCTCCCGCCGATTTGACGAGTTTCTTGCCGGGTTCGGGCTGATCCGTGAGAACGCCGTTTACCGCTGCGAGCGTGAGTGCGGCGATACCGTTGCGCTGTTTGCGCACGGAGGTTCGGGCGCGGTGATGTTTTCTCATGTACTTAACCTGCCTTTTCCTTACGTGCTTGCCGCCATGCCATACGGAGTTTGCTCGGTATCGGTCATTGAATTCTGCCGCGGCGCGGGGAAAACAGTCGTACCGCGCCTTGAATTATTCAACGATATGCGCCACCTCGAAAGCGTCAAGCCCGAAAAACTTGTGTTTGAGAAATGATGTCGGGAGGAGAAAAATATGCGCACCGAAAATGCCGAACTGACGGTTCTGTGCCTTGTACACGACGGCGAACGCTATCTGCTGCAAAACAGGAAAAAGAACGACTGGAAAGGCTTTACTCTGCCCGGAGGACACATCGAGCCGGGAGAGTCTGTCGTAGATGCTGTGATACGCGAGATGAAGGAAGAAACAGGGCTGACGATCGTTTCGCCGAGACTTTGCGGAGTAAAACAGTTTCCCATACAAGGCGGACGATATATCGTATTCCTTTTTGAAACGGATAAATTCGAGGGCGAGCTGACTTCCTCCGAAGAAGGTGAAGTTTGCTGGGTCGGTAAAGATGAGTTGTCGGGGCTGGAACTCGTTGACGATTTCGCCGATCTGCTCGAAGTGATGCTGAGCGATAAGCTCTGCGAGTTTCAATATATTGTCAGGGGAGAAGAGTGGATCGTTGTCAAAAAATAGCAGCGTCTGAAAGCGAACATTTCAAGCTGATTAATAGACAAGCCCGCAGATTTTTTTATTAAATATCCGAACTTGTTATTTAATAAATATTGACAAAAAATTTATTTTGTGATATAATAAATATGTTCAATATCCGCTATCGTATTTGTCGGTCGCGGCTGTGGGGTGTGTCATTATGAATACTTTTCTTATGAAAAATGATAAGGTCGGACATGGCGAGGACGCTGCTTTTGTCTGTGACGGTTTTGCCGTTGTCTGCGACGGTCTCGGAGGTTCGGGCGAGGATAAGATCATGTACGGCGGCGAGGAAACTACCGAGGCTAAGACCGCCTCGTCGCTCTGCGTGCTTGCGGTGCGCGATTTCTTTAACGAAGCCGTTCTTGCCGACTGGAAAAGCTATATCACCGAAAATCTTTCGCCGGATGACAGAAAAGAATATCTTGAAGAAATGACCTACGCTCTGCGGCATCATATAATAGATTTCATGCGTAAGGAGCTTACTGAGAACGGCGTTGATATGGAGACCATTCATGCCATACCTACGACCTTGGCGCTCGCCGTTTTTGCGGAAACAGATGACTGTACCGAAGTTACCGCGATCTGGGCGGGCGATTCGAGAGTCTATACTCTTTCTCCGATGGGCTTGCAGCAGCTTTCACGCGACGATACCGTTTCAGATGATTTTGATGCCAACGAGCAGATCGGCACCAGCTCGATGAACGGCTGCGTTACGCTTACCAGTCCTTTCAGGCTGAATTTTCTGCACCATCGGCTCGAAAAGATCCCCGACAGGCTTGTTTTCTGCTGCTCGGACGGCTGTTTTGACGGACTGAAAAGCATAATGATGCTCGAATTTATCCTGCTTGACAAGCTGATGGAACTTCATGACGATGAAGAGCCCGAAACGTTCATCGACGGCGTAAAGGCAGCTTATGTTCTCGGAGAGGTGTACGGCGTCGGTCTTATCGACGATACCTCTCTCGCGGGGAGGTTCTTCGGCAGGACCGATTCACGGCAGCTTAAGAAGGAATACCTCGCCAGATACGCCAATCTTAAGGAGGTTCGCGAGATAGTAAACGAGTGGCTCACTCAGCTGATGATTATTTACGACGCTGCTCCTTCAAAGGAGACCGACGCGGATATCTTTGAGCGTTACGGTGATTTTGCTGTCAAAACGGCTATCACAGCGCTCGGGAACCGTCCCGAAAACTGGGAGGAGCAGATTTTATGTGTTGCGGTGGGTTCTCTGCCCGTTTTCGAGAGATACTGCGAACGCCGCGACGAACTGGTAAGCCGCAACGAACCCGATGAAATATTTGCCGATGAAAGCAAAGCCGAACTGCGCGAGGAATTCTGCGACGCTTATCTTAAGCTGTTATGTTTCAGCCGCGAGAACAGGGATTTCGCGCTGAGAAAGGCAGAGCGCGGTCTTGCGGCGCAGCTTGGTTTCGAGCTTGACGGTCTTTCACGGCAGATCGAGCTTATCAATAACTTTAACGAAATGCGCGACGACATGATGGAAACGCTTTTCGATATAAAGTGCTTCTACGATGTGTTCGAGGACGACGGCTCGGAAGATTTCGTGCAGGCAACTCGGCGCGATTTTCTTGAAGCGCTTTCGGACACGCTCGGTCAGATCACCCATGCGTCCGAATTGTCATATCGGATACTCAATTCCGAACATTGCATGAGCGAGGACGAGTATGAGGCATCGCGCAGCGCAATTATCAAAAAACTTATAGATAACGGTATCATAGGGGAGGGCTTTGCTATCTGGCACGATATGGGACTGCCGCCTTTCGGAGATACCTATAACCATGATCGTTTGGAGCAGCTTGCGGGACAAGTTGAGCTTGATCTCAGCATTGACCGTGCGGTAAAGAAGGAGCTTACAAAAATACTCAAAGATCTGGTGAACAGACAGCGTGACAAGATCGCCGAGCAATTCCTTAAAAGCACCGAGATCATTTACAGCTCATGTCTCGACTGCGTCGATGGTATCGGCGAATTAAGGGATTGGCTGGGGCTTCATCTGCGAGCGGACAAGCAGGCAGAGGAGGCTTACGAGCAGGTAGGAAAGATCTGGCGCTTCCATTACAAATCCATGTATGAGCAGTACAAAAAGGCTCAGACGGGCGGACGGGCATAACGGTATTAAAAGATTATTTCATTTTTCAGAGAAAGTATAGTATCCGGCAACGCGGATCAGTTCGCGGTGCCGGATTTTCCGTGCTTGACAATCGGGCAAAATGATAGTATAATTATTTATATATCATTCGGGAGGTGGAAAATTGAACGCCGAAGAACTGATCTCTCTGATTCTTGATAACGATAAGATCAAAAACGGCAAAGCTTTCGGAGATAAGGTCTACCGCGACGAGCCTATCCTGCGGACTGCCGCGGATCTCAAAAAGGAAAAACAAATAAACGAGCCCGCTTCGGACAGGATATCGCAGATGAGACAGCTTGCGTATACCTCCAACCCGGGCGTACAGTCGGATGTATTTCTCTTCATTACGCAGGCTAAAATGATGGCTGACTACGAGGAAAAGTATCCGTTAAACGATGAATTGATAGTGTCGCTTTATATGCCGACATACCGCAGCCTTACGACTATGCAGCTCAGAATGTATTTCGGCTGGCGGGCAGATGTCCGCGCAGGCAGGGAAGTTCCTGCGGTGGATACCTTTATTCGCCTTTATGCGTTTGAACTGATAAATCTGATCGGTGTGGATTCTCCCGAGAACGCCTTCGACAAGCTGCTTGATCTTTGGAAGCGTTTTCATAAAAACTGCTGCGGAGACAGTCTTACAGAATGGCTCTGCGATATGGCGGCATTTTACCGTCTGCCCGACGAATACTGCGACAAAATACCGTGCCTTGAATATGATAAAGCGTTGATATCTATGCTAAACTGCAAGACTGCCGATAACGATAAATTGTTTGCGGCGGCGGTCAAGCTCGGGGATTACAAGCTCGCTGATTCGCTGAGCCTGAAAAAAGCTCCCGACGATTTCAAGGGAGCTGTTTGCGCGGTGATAAGGGCATTTTCCGAGAGTTATGGGGCAAATCATTTTGTAAGTACATTTTTCGGATATATGCTTTCACATTCGACCGAACCGTTCCGCTCGGCGGTGTTTTATCACAAGCCGCGCCGTGAGAGCTTTGAATACCGTATCAACGATGTGAGGATATACATTTGTGACGGCGGTTACTGGCAGCTTAAATACTATTATGTGACAAAAAGCGCAATGTTCGGTGCGGTAATGCGTACCGCCGACAGTCTTGTACGCGAAAGGCTCGGCATCAAAAGGGCGATCAAGAAGGGAAAGACAAGCACGGGTGATGAAGGTATCATAGTTAAGGCGCTTGATGATTATTTTGAGGAAAAGCGCCGTGCTTCGATGCCGAAGATAGAGATCGATCGTTCAAAGCTTGGCGAGATAAGGCGTATCGCCGACATAACACGTGACAGGCTCATCGTTGAGGAAGAAATGACGGAAACGGAGCCGCCCGCAGAAGAACAGCCGGTAATTCAGCCGGAAACAGCGTCGTCTGCTGATGAGGTCGTGGAGGACAGTCTTCCGCTGACATCGGGCGAAAAGGCTTTTGTACGCGCTTTGCTTTACGGAACTTCTGCCGATATAAGGGCTGCCGCATCTTATGCGGGTTCGATGCCATCTCTTCTTGCCGACAGCGTGAACGAAAAACTATTCGATATGTTCGGCGATACCGTGATAGAATTTGACGGTGACGACCCGACTGTTATTGAGGATTACGTCCCGGAATTGAAAGGAAAGATTTTGTAAATGAAGATACCAAAGCGGATCGCTTCGGCGGTCATCAATTCGCTTAAAGGAGGTGTCGTGCCGAGAACAGGTCTGCCGTACATTACGGTAGGGCGCGAGGCTGAGATAAGCGCTTTGCTGCACGATGTGGATATCATCGCCGACGGCGGAGCTTCTTTCCGATTCATCGTCGGGAAGTACGGCAGCGGAAAGAGCTTTCTGCTCCAGACGATACGCAGCCACGTCATGGACAGGAATTTTGTGGTGGTAGACGCCGATCTTTCCCCGGAACGCCGTTTGCAGGGAACAAAGGGTCAGGGGCTTGCGACCTACAAAGAGCTTATCAGCAATATGTCAACGAAGACCCGTCCCGACGGCGGAGCGCTTACGCTTATTCTTGACAGATGGATAAGCAGCGTTCAGGCTGAGACTTCCGCCGAGACCGACCCCGACGCCGCGCCCGAGCAGTTTGCCAAAGCGGTCGAAAGAAAGATTTCAGAGGTGATAAATTCGCTTAATGAAATGGTACACGGCTTTGATTTTGCTCGGCTGCTTACCATCTATTACCGCGCCTGCGTTTCGGGTGACGACGAGAGCAAGGCGAAGGTGGTCAAGTGGTTCCGCGGCGAGTATTCCACCAAGACCGAAGCCAAGACCGAGCTTGGTGTGAACATCATCATAACCGACGAAGACTGGTACGAGTACATCAAGCTGTTTGCCATGTTCCTTAAAAAAGCAGGGTACAGCGGTATGCTCATACTTATTGACGAGCTTGTGAATATTTACAAGATCCCAAACAGCATAACGCGGCAGAACAATTACGAGAAGATACTCACAATGTACAACGACACCTTACAGGGTAAGGCTAAGTATCTGGGAATAATAATGGGCGGTACTCCGCAGTGCATCGAGGACACGCGACGGGGAGTTTACAGCTACGAAGCGCTGCGTTCGCGGCTGGCGGAGGGCAGGTTCGGGCGCGAGGGTGTGCGCGATATGCTGGCTCCCGTGATACACCTTACCGCGCTGACCTCCGAAGAAATGCTGGTGCTTTCGGAGAAGCTCGCCGATATTCACGCGGAGCTGTTCGGGTACGAGCGCCGTATATCGGAGGACGACATGATAGTTTTCATCAAGACCGAGTTCGGGCGGATAGGTGCCGACAGCCATATCACTCCGCGTGAGGTGATACGCGATCTGATCGAGCTGCTTGATATTATTCTGCAAAATCCCGAGATAAACATAAGCACGTTTATCGAATCGGGCGGGATAAGCTATTCCGTTCCTCCGCAGGACGAGGAGACCGAAGGCGGGGAGTTTGCGGAGTTTGAGATATGAATAATAAAAATGCAGTCTACCGTTCGTTCGGGAGACTGCATTTTTATTTCGGAAAGTCAATTTCCGCGCTTTATAATTATGCCGACCATCTCGCCGACATTTTTCATTCCAGAGACCTCGCCCATCTTGAATCGAAGCCCGAATTCGTCCTCGACTGCGCCTATCAGATTGATATGCTCCATCGAATCCCAGTCCTCGATGTCATCAGCAGTTGTGGAGGGCGACAGGCGAATGGAATCGTCGTCGAAAACGTCGCGGAAAACGCCTTCCAGTCTCTTGTAGACCTCTTTCTCACTCATTTTTCCTCTTCCTTTCTTACAGCAATATATTTGTTCTTATTTGTGTAATTTGTTATATCAAGATCGTACTTTGAGGCATCGGCTTCGGCGATAACAAGTCGGAAGCCGAGAACGTCATCATAAAAATTCTTTACCATTTTATTCTTCGCGGTCGGGAAATATTCTCCCACGAGCCGCTTAACGCCCCTGCTCTGCGCTGCTTCGACAAGGCTGTCAAGCATCGCAAGTTCCATATCTCTTTTCAGAACGCGGCAGCTCATAAGCCAAAGAGTGATGTACAGATTTTCGCCGCTCTGACCGAGATGTCCTATAACCACTGACACCACGCCGTTGTCGCCAAACCTGTCCGAAAGCTTGCCGTAAAGCGTTATATATTCATCGGATTTGGCAAAGCTTTCTATCTCGCTTTCGCTGTAACGCTGGGTCGTGAGGTTGAACTGGTTGCTCTTGTTCGTCAGCTGCGAAATGCGCTGGTAATAGATTGGCGCGAACGGCGCTATCTCGGCGGTCATTTCAAGACTCGCAAGGTATTCGCCGTAGTCGCCGACGGACGCGGCAAGCTCGGCGCGCTTGGCGTTCTGACGGTACATTTCATTGCGCTTCAGGTCGTCGGCAGATACCGATATCGGCTCGAAATAACCGTTCCTACTTATAATGCGGATATAGCTTTCGGGATCGGTAAGCTCGGGAACGGCGGCGTCGGGAAGGCTTTGACGGACTATCTCACGTTCGGCGGGGTTGTCATCGGCAAATACTATCGCAGAGGTAAGCAGATTGAGCCGACCGACCGTTTCCGCGAGGTTCTTGTCCTTCGGCTCCCAGTTTGCCTTTATAAGCGCGAAATCCTCCGGGCGAAGCGCTCCTTCGGGGTGATTAAGACCCGCGAGCGCGTTTTCCTCCTCGTTTTTCGAGCAGACAGTCAGCACCGTTCCGATGCTTTTTAGCTGTCTCACATACTTTTGAAATTCGTAATAGACTTGCGAAACGCCTGTCTCCTGACCTATCGAAAGCCCGTTCACGCCGTCATCGCCGACTATCCCACCCCAGAGCGTGTTGTCGAGGTCGAGCGCTAACAGCTTGCGGTTTTTACCGTAGACCGATTTCACGATAAGCGCCAGCTGATAGCCGATATACGGCACGGCTTCGCGTGCGCACATATATTTGTACATATACCAATAGCTGCGGTCGTGCCAGCGTTCGAGCCCGTATTCGGCAGCAGTTCGGCAGAGGTCGAGCAGATAAAAGCCTTTATTTTCCTGCGCGTACTCGGCAAATTTAAGATTCATGACGTTCGCCGCATACCCGAGCGCCGAGTGGTGCCAGCAGTCCATATTCCCCATGAGCGCGTAAAACGGCTGTTCAA
>JAILFF010000103.1 GCA_024697705.1 Ruminococcus sp. | reverse complement strand
CATCGTACAAGTTAAAATCGGGCACTTACAGAATGGTCCTTTGCGCCAAAGTAAACGGAGAATGGGATACAAGCAATATCAGCAGCAGAGCTTTCTCTGTTACGATACCATAATACGGCAAATAGGAAAAAAATGATCGGCTGAATACACGGTGGGGCTTTTACGGCTCCGCCGTTTTTGCTTTTTCGGGCGCGAATAAAGCGCCGTTTTTCGGCAGATAATATCACGCGGAAGCCCAAAACCGTGCAGTTGTGCAAGGTATACAAAATTTCCGACCGATTATCCAGCAAAATTTGCAGGCGTTTTTTTCAAATGTACTTGACATTTTGCTTAAAAAGGTATAAACTATAATTAGCACTCAGGAAGTATGAGTGCTAACACTCGGAAATGACCAGTGCTAACTTGAAGGGAGCGGATAGCATGGACAGCCGAAAGCTGAAGATCTTACAGGCGGTCGTTGACGAATATATCGTTTCTGGCGAGCCTGTCGGCTCCAAGGCGATAATGAAGCACGTTAAGGCTTCGTCGGCAACTATCCGCAACGAAATGGCGGAGCTTGAAAAACAGGGCTACCTCGAACAGCCGCACACCTCCGCGGGCAGAGTGCCGACCTACACGGGCTTTCGGCTCTACGTCGATACGCTCATGGAACGCAGCTCGCTGTCGGACGACGAAAAGCGTATGCTCGACGGTATGCTTGACAGAAACGCCTCCACCGAGGAAGAGCTTGTTAGCTCGGCTTCACTGGCGCTTTCACAGCTGACGAAATGCGCGTCGGTGGTGGCAAGCTCCGCGCCGAAGTTCTCGCTTATATCAAAAGTCGAGGTAATACCCACGGGAAAGCGTATGTACGTTATCCTTATGATAACCTCGGGCGGCACCATAAAGAACAAGGTCTGCCGACTGGAATTCGACCTTACGAACGACCAACTTGAGTTCCTTGACAGCTATCTTTCGGAGCATCTGGAAGGCGTGCCTGTCGATGAGATATCGGACGAAACGTTCGAGAACCTTAAGACCGCGATGGGCGCTTACATGATGTCGCTCACGCCGCTGCTTGCCGAGCTTTTCACGCTGGCGAAGGAAATGACCGCGCAGGACATAAAGCTCTCGGGAGCGAAAAACCTGCTGACCTGCAAGGACTTCGACCAGGCGGAGATCATAAACTTCTTGGACAGCGACAACCGCCGCGAGATAATGAAATTTGTGGACGACAGCTTCAGCGGCTTGCAGGTGACTTTCTCGCCGGAGCATGACGGATTTGTGATACACAATTCGTCGGTGATAACGGCGCCGTTCAAGAAGGGCGGCAGAACTGCGGGGGCGCTCGGACTGATAGGTCCGATGAGGATAGATTACGCGAAGTTCATTCCGTACCTTGAATACTTCTCGCAAAGGATAACCGATCTGCTCGACGAGCGCGGAGGTGCGGAAGACGAAGAAGATAAAAGATAGTAGATAATAGATAAAAGATATCGCGAGTGAGGACATAATGCCGGATCCAGCGCCGGCTCGCGCTGGCGAGGGGTATGGGGCAGAGCCCCATTTGCGCCGCAGGCGCAAGAAAAAGCCCACCAACAAATCAAATCCCGGTAATAACCGCAAACCGACAGTTCAAAAATAAAATCGGCAATTCAAGAAAAGCGAACAAAATCGCAGAAGCAAATAAATCAGCAAGTAAGTACGGAAACAAGTAAATTGCCGATTTTAATTTGCGAAAGAGCGAAGCGATTTTCGCAAACGAATTGCGCAAAGTTCTAAAATTTCACGGAGAGCGGCGTATTCACAGTCGAGCAAATCAAATAAGATAGTTACAATAAATATCAATAAAAAATTATATGAGGAGGCAGTATACAACATGGGTAAAGACATCGACCTTGAAAACGAAATAGAAAAGGAAGCCGCCGAAGCAGAAGCAGAAGCGATCGAAGAAGAGATCGAGGAAGCGGAAGAAGCCTCCGCGGAAGAATCCGCCGAGACCGCAGAAGAAGACAGCTCCGCGGAGGATAAGCTCAAAAAAGAGCTTGCCGATCAGAAGGATAAATACTTAAGGCTCATGGCGGAGTACGACAACTACCGCAAGCGCACCGCCAAGCAGCAGCTTGAAGCAAGAGAATCGGCGGTCGGCGATACGGTGCTTAAGATAATCAAGATATATGACAACTTCGAGCGGGCAGCCGATACGGAGTGCTCCGACGAAAAGTATAAGGCGGGCGTGGAGATGATACTCAAGCAGTTCAAGGACGCGCTCGACAAGATGAATGTAAAGATACTCGATCCGACAGGCGAACCCTTCGACCCCGCAACGGCAAACGCCGTGAACCAGATCGAAGACCCCGAGCTCGGCGAAAACGTCGTGGCGCAGGTCTTTGAGAAGGGCGTTATGATAGGCGACAAGGTGATACGCTATCCTATGGTAGTGGTAGCCAATCCGTAGTGGCATGAAGCAAAAGAATACACCGGTTAAATATATGATATAAAAGGAGATATGACTTATGAGCAAGATCATCGGAATTGATTTAGGTACAACAAACTCGTGCGTAGCCGTTGTTGAAGGCGGCGAGGCAGTAGTAATCCCCAACAGCGAAGGCGCAAGAACTACTCCGTCCGTTGTCGGCGTTTCCAAGACAGGCGACAGACTGGTAGGTCAGGTCGCAAAGCGTCAGGCTGTTACTAACTTCAAGGATACAGTTATTTCCATAAAGAGAAAAATGGGCAGCGATTACAAGGCTCAGATGGGCGGCAAGGAATACACCCCGCAGGAGATCAGCGCTATGATTCTCCAGAAGCTCAAGACCGACGCCGAAGCTTACCTCGGCGAGAAGGTAACGGAAGCCGTAATCACCGTTCCCGCGTACTTCACCGACGCTCAGAGACAGGCTACCAAGGACGCAGGTCAGATCGCGGGTCTTACCGTTAAGAGAATCATCAACGAGCCGACTGCGGCTGCTCTTTCCTACGGCATCGACAAGGAAGAGGATCAGAAGATCATGGTTTACGACTTAGGCGGCGGTACCTTCGATGTATCTATCATCGAAATGGGCGACGGCGTTACAGAGGTTCTTGCTACCGCAGGTAACAACCACTTGGGCGGCGACGACTTCGACCAGAGAATCATCGACTGGATGGTAGAAAAGTTCAAGGCTCAGGAGGGCATCGACCTTACCAAGGACCCGATGGCTATGCAGAGACTTAAGACCGAAGCCGAGATGAGAAAGATCGAGCTTTCGTCCACCGCTTCCACCACCATCAGCCTGCCTTACATCAGCGTATCGGCAGACGGTCCGAAGCACCTGGAGCTTACCCTTACTCAGGCTGAGTTCAACAAGATGACCGCCGACCTCGTTGAAAAGACTATGGGACCTGTTCGTCAGGCGCTTTCCGACTCGGGTCTTTCGATCGGTGAGATAAACAAAGTCCTCATGGTAGGCGGTTCTTCGAGAATCCCCGCCGTTCAGGAGGCTGTTAAGAGCCTTATCGGCAAGGAGCCGTTCAAGGGCATCAACCCCGACGAGTGCGTTGCGTTAGGTGCTGCTTATCAGGGCGGTATCTTAGGCGGCGACGTTGAGAACGGTCTGCTGCTGCTCGATGTTACTCCGCTGTCGCTCTCTATTGAGACCGCGGGCGGCATCGCTACCAAGATGATCGAGAGAAACACCACCATTCCTACCAAAAAGACTCAGACCTTCTCCACCTATGCGGATAATCAGACCGCTGTTGATATAAACGTTCTTCAGGGCGAAAGAGAGTTCGCAAGAGACAACAAGCAGCTCGGTATGTTCCGTCTTGACGGCATCGCTCCCGCTCCAAGAGGAATCCCTCAGATCGAAGTAACCTTCGATATCGACGCCAACGGCATCGTACACGTATCGGCTAAGGATCTCGGCACCGGCAAGGAGCAGAACATCACTATCACTTCCTCCACCAATATGTCCAAGGACGATATCGACAAGGCTGTTAAGGAAGCCGAAGCATACGCTGCCGAGGACAAGAAGAAGAAGGACGAGGTTGACGCAAGAAACGCTGCCGATCAGCTGGCGTTCCAGTGCGAAAAGGCTCTTACCGACTTCGGCGACAAGGTAAATCCCACCGACAAGAGCGAAGTGGAAGCACGCATCTCCGACGTTAAGGAAGCTCTTAAGGGCACCGACATCGACAAGATCAAGGAGGCTCACGAGGCTCTCCAGAAGTCCTTTGAGAAGGTTGCTACCGCTGTATATCAGCAGGCGGCGCAGGCTCAGGGCGGTCAGGCAGGCGGCTTTGACCCGAACAACATGGGCAACATGGGCGGCTTCGGCGGTCAGGACAATGGCGGAAACGGCGGCAATGACGACGTGATCGACGCAAGCTTCACAGACTGATAAATAATCATAGTTTCACCGGAGGGACGGCGGCGGCAAAGCTGCCGTCCTTATGGTGGTTAATTAGTATAATTCGCCGGCTGCGGGGAAGTCAATATCCCGATAAGGCACACATGGAGGGAAAAGAATATGGCGGACAAGAGAGATTACTACGAGGTCCTCGGCGTTGACAAAAACGCAAGCGAGGACGATATAAAGAAAGCATTCCGCAAGCAGGCGAGACTGTATCACCCCGACCTGCACCCCGACGACAAGGAAGCGGAGGCAAAATTCAAGGAAATTAACGAAGCCTACGAGGTGCTTTCCGACCCGGGCAAGAAGCAGAAGTACGACCAGTTCGGCTTTGCGGGCGTTGACCCGAACTACGGCGCGGGAACGGGCGGCTTCGGCGGTTTCAGCGGATTCACGGGCGGCTTCGGCGGCGGCGTGGACGATATACTTAACGCCTTCTTCGGCGGCGGTACGTCAAGGCGGGCAAATCCCAACGCCCCGCGCCGCGGAGAGGACGTTGAGATGAACATAACCCTCGACTTCATGGACGCCTGCAAGGGCTGTCAGCAGACCTTAAAGATTCCGAGAACGGAAAACTGCCCCGATTGTAACGGCACGGGAGCCGCAAAGGGCAGCAGCAAGCGCACCTGCCCCGACTGTAAGGGCACGGGTTCTGTAAGAGTTACACAGAATTCGCCGTTCTTCGGGCAGGTAACGCAGACTATCCGCTGTCCGAAATGTAACGGCACGGGTCAGAAGATCGACACGCCCTGCCCCACCTGCTCGGGTCGCGGAAGAGTCAAGAAGACGCTCACCAAGACGATCAACGTACCTGCGGGCGTTTACGACGGCGCTCAGATGAGCGTTCGCGGAGAGGGATGTCAGGGCATCAACGGAGGACCCGCGGGCGATCTTTATCTGAACGTGCGCGTTAAGCCCGACCCCGTTTTCGAGCGCAGGAACACCTTCGACATCTGGACCGACCTGCCGCTGACCTTCTCGCAGGCGGCACTGGGCGACCGCATCACCGTTCCGACAATACACGGAGCCGTAAATTTCGACATTCCCGAGGGTACTCAGCCGGGAACGGAGTTCAGACTGCGCGGCAAGGGCGTAAAGCGCGGCAGCCGCGATGAATACGGCGACCACTACTTCAAGGTAACGGTCGAAGTTCCGAGAGGGCTCAACAAGAATCAGAAGGAGCTTTTGAAAAAATTCGAGGATTCGCTCGAAGCCAAGAATTACAAGAAGCGTGAAAGCTTCCTCGACAAGATCAAGGATATGTTCAATAAATAACGCAAAAAGGCTGTTCCTTTCACGGGGAACAGCCTTTTATCAGTTAAGAGTGAATAGTTAACAGTGAACAGTTACGGTATCGGCTTCGCCGATGTATTTTAAAAACGAGGAGCAAAGCGTCCGCAATAACGCGCCGCAGGCGCTCCTCAACGGCACCAACTTGTTGGTGCAATTCACTATTCACTTATTTCAAAAAGGACGCACATTTTCGGTGCGTCCCGCATATAATACTATTGGTTCAGATATCGACGTGCCCGCAGATAATGCCCTTCGGCGTGATGTCCACAAAGGCGTAGCAGGGATTCTTGCCGTCACGCGGGAGCGCCGCGCTGCCGGGGTTCAGAAAATGCACGCCGTCGCGGTATTCGTAAAGGCGGGTGTGGGTATGCCCGAAAAGCACAAGCTCCGCACCGACTTCCTTAGCCTTTTCATAAAGAGTATCGGTGCCGTACTTGACGTTATAGCGATGTCCGTGGGTGAAAAGCACCTTGACCTTGCCCGCGTTGTAAAGATCGGTATCGGGAGTATAGGAATTATCGCAGTTGCCCGAAACATTCAGTATCATTTTTTCGGGATAGATTATCCTGAGCTTATCTATCTCCTTTTCTCCGTCACCCAAAAAGATAAACGTATACGAGCCCGGATTGCGCTCGATGACCTCTCTTGCCGCAGCAAAACTGCCGTGGGTGTCCGAAAAAACGATAAGACGCATTAAATATACCCCCCATTCCGAAATACTGCCGATTAATTCCGAACCGTTATCTATTATAACACTTTTTTTCTCAATTGTAAAGAAAAAATATGATAAAAAAGGAGAAAATTTTTATGACAGAAAATTTTAACAAAGCTTTAAGAGGAGAACCTTCGCCGAAGGTACTTGAAACGCTGCTGAAAGCGGCGTCGGCGAAGCTCGGCACCGACCCCGAGACGCTTCGGCGCAGTCTGGAGAACGGCAGCCTTGAAAAGAGCATAAAGAGCGCCCCCGCCGACAGCGAAGGCATGAAGAAGCTTAAGCAGGCACTTTCCGACCCGAAAGCGGCAAAGCAGCTGATGAGCGACCCCCGCGCCGCCGAGATACTTAAGCGTGCCGCGGGAAAATAGTGCGGAAGGGGTCATATTATGGACGATATAATGCAGGCGCTTTCGCAGGCGATGAGCGACCCCGCGACGGCGGCGCAGGTAAACGGGCTGATCTCGGCGCTTTCGGGGAGCGATCGGCAGGAGAGCGGCTCGGCAACGGGAGTTCCCGCGGCTCCCGACCCGGACATCAGCAAGCTGATGAGCGTTGGGACGGCGATCATGCAGAGCGGGCAGAACGACCCGAATATCGCGCTGATAATGGCTTTGCGACCGCTGCTGAAAGAAGAAACTCGGTACAAGGCTGACAGAGTTATGAAGATATTCAGGCTGCTTTCGGCATATCCGATGTTGAAGGACAGCGGGATAATATAAAAAGAGAAAAAACAGCAAAGTGGAGGCAAACCAAAAGTCTTAGGAAGGGGGTCTGGGGGATAACCCTTCTTCAGAAGGGTTTCCCCCAGAGACTGTACGGTCAAAGCAATCAACACGGAGAAAGCAAGCACCGGGTATAAAATAAAATCGGCAATTTCTAAAAAAGCCAACAAAAAGGCACAAGCAAATAAATCAGCAAAAATGAGAGGGAACAAAGAAATTGCCGATTTTATTTCGTGAAAGAGCGAAGCGATTTTCACGAAAGAGACCCTTGCCAAGCGAATTATTGCGGCTCTGCGCTATTGTTGGACGAAAATCGCTGCGCTCTTTCGTCCAATAAAATCGGCAATTCTTTTGTTCCCATCACGATATGCAGAAATTCTAACTTCTGCTTTTTCCCGGCTTTTTATAAATTGCCGATTTTATTTTTGATCGGTCAGCTTCCGTATAATGCACGGCTTTTTCTTATTTGTAGGCTTTGCGTTTATTGCGCTTCGCGCAAATGGGGCTCTGCCCCATACCCCGCAAGGGGGCTCCTCGCCCCCTTGACCCCTCGCCAGCGCACGGGCGCTGGACCCCGTGTCCTTTTCTCCAATCTGCTTTGCTTTTAAATAGAAAAAGCCGCCTCGCGGCAGCTTTCTCAAATGGTTTTTCATAAGATGGAGATATATATGAATGATCTATTAATGGCAAAGAATGTTATTTATCAAAGTGCTTTGAAAGCTCCGTCAAGGTCGGCAATGATGTCGTCGATGTGCTCGGTGCCTATCGAAAGCCTTATCGTCGCGGGTGTTATGCCCTGCTCGGCAAGCTCGCCCTCGTCGCACTCGGAATGAGTCGTCGAAGCAGGGTGTATCGCTAAGGATTTAACGTCCGCAACGTTCGCAAGCAGCGAGAACAGCTTAAGATTGTCGATGAATTTCTGCGCTGCCTCCGCACCGCCCTTGATCTCAAAGGTGAAGATCGAGCCGCCGCCGTTCGGGAAATACTTCTTGTAAAGCGCCTGCTGCGATGCGTCCGCCGAAAGTGCGGGGTGATTTACCTTCGCTACCTGCGGCTGCTTCGAGAGATATTCCGCGACTTTCAAAGCGTTCTCAACATGGCGCTCGACGCGCAGCGAAAGCGTTTCAAGACCTTGCAGGAAGATGAAAGCGTGTACGGGCGAGAGCGTTGCTCCCGTGTCGCGCAGCAGGATCGCACGGATATAGGTGATGTATGCAGCCGCTCCGACGTCCTTCGCGAAGCTGATGCCGTGATAGCTCTTGTTCGGCTCGGTCAGCCAGGGGAACTTGCCCGAAGCCGCCCAGTCGAATTTGCCGCTGTCGATGATAACGCCGCCGATAGTCGTGCCGTGACCGCCGATGAACTTGGTCGCCGAATGGATAACGATGTCCGCGCCGTACTCGATAGGTCTTACAAGGTAGGGCGTTGCAAAGGTGTTGTCAACGAGCAGCGGGATACCGTGCTTGTGGGCGATATTTGCGATAGCTTCGATATCGACGACCTCGGAATTGGGATTTCCGAGCGTTTCGATATGGATAGCCGTGGTGTTTTCCTGAATAGCGCCCTCAACTTCGGCAAGGTTGAACGGATCGACGAACGTGGTGTCAATACCGTACTCGGGCAGGGTGTGTTTCAGCAGATTATATGTTCCGCCGTAAATATTCTTGGCGGCTACGATGTGATTGCCCTTGTGAGCGACCGCCTGTATCGCGTAGGTCAGAGCCGCAGCACCCGAGCCAACGCCCAGCGCCGCCAGACCGCCTTCAAGAGCCGCGATCCTCGTTTCAAAAACGCCCTGTGTGGGATTGGTCAGTCTTCCGTAGATGTTGCCCGCGTCGCGCAGACCGAAGCGGTCGGCGGCGTGCTGCGAGTTATGGAAAACGTAGGACGAGGTAAGGTATATCGGAACGGCGCGGGCATCGGTAACGGGGTCGGGGATCTCCTGACCCGCGTGCAGCTGTAATGTTTCAAATTTATATTCACTCATGATGATCTTTCCTTTCA
>JAILFF010000090.1 GCA_024697705.1 Ruminococcus sp. | reverse complement strand
AAATTCACATTACTGCGTCAAACTCCCTTGAAGGGCGACTGTCTGAACTTCGTTCAGACCACCTCCTGCGGTCGTTTTCCTTGTACTGTGAATTTTTCTCTCGAAATCTTTATGCAGATATTTTCTTGGATTGCTATAATTTCAGTTCCATAAAAAATATCCTCCTCGTTTTGGTTAGCGTAAGCATACCACATTATCATTATAGCATATGCTAACCGAAAAATCAATATGTGAAAAAAATTTTAAAATTTGCTATTGACAAAACCCGGTGGGTATGCTATAATACAATTAGGTTAGTTATTGCTAACCGCTTTTGATATGATATAGTAAGCATATGCTAATCTGATAGGAGGAAGTAAAATGAGCGTAGTTATCGTAGGCGGCAACGACCGCATGGCGACAAGATACAAGGATATTTGCAGCGCGTATAAATGTAAATCCAAGGTGTTCACACAGATGCCCGCGGATTTCGAGAGCAAGATAGGAACGCCCGATCTGTTTATCGTATTCACGGGGACGTGTTCGCACAAATTGCTGGGCGGTGTCAAAAAACACTCGGAGAAGTCGGGAACACCTGTGAAACACTTGCACTCTTCGAGCGTTTCGGCACTAAAAAATCTGCTTTCGGAGTACGATGGTAAATAGAACATAGTGGAAAAAGCCCTCGGTTCAATGCGAATCGAGGGCTTTTCCGTGCTTACTTCTTTTTGTATCCCGTTACCATGACCATGAGCAGGCAAAACATCGCTGCCCATGCCCAGAATTTGTGCTGTTTCATAGCTTCCCTCCTAACCGAGATAATTCCTCATGCTCGCAACGGATATCGCGAGCGTGGACGAATTGTGCAGGAACGCCGATGTAGTAGGCGCGAGAACACCTGCCGCGCCGAGTACCATCAGCCCGAAATTGAAGCCGATTATCGTGCGGTAGTTTGCGTTTATGCGCTTCATCAGCCTGTCCGAAAGCTCGCGCAGAGTCAGCAGGCAGGTCAGGTCGTCCGCTGAGATGGTTATGTCCGCTACCTCACGGGCTATTGCTGCGCCGCTGCTTATTGCAACGCCCGCGTCGGCTTCGGAGAGGGCGGGAGAGTCGTTCACGCCGTCGCCTATCATTATGACCTTTCTGCCGTTCGCCTTCTCGCGGCGGACGTACTCGGCTTTGTCCTCGGGCAGCACTTCCGCGTAGAACTCGTCCGCGCCTACCTTTTCCGCAACAGCTTTTGCCGTGCGCCGGCTGTCGCCCGTCATCATGACTATCTTGCTTATGCCAAGCTTTTTCAGCCCCGCGAGGACTTCCTTCGCTTCGGCTCTGATCGGGTCTTCGATGCAGATCACCGCCGCAAGCACGCCGCCCACCGCGAGGAACAGGTGCGAATACTGCTCGGGCAGGCTGTCAAACTTGTCCTGTTCGCCTTCGGGAATCTTGCATTTTTCGTCCTCGAAAACAAAGTGATAGCTGCCGAGAACAACTTTAACACCCTGTATTGAGCTTGCTATCCCGTGCGCCACGACGTACTCGACCTCGCTGTGAAGCTCCTCGTGAACAAGTCCCTTATCGCTTGCCGCCTTGACAACTGCGTTCGCGATCGAGTGGGGGTAATGCTCTTCAAGGCAGGCTGCAAGGCGCAGCGCTTCGTTCTCGTCGTTCTCACCGAAGGTGATTATCTTCGCGACCTTCGGCTCGGAATGAGTGAGCGTGCCCGTCTTGTCGAAAATGATCGTGTCCGCGTCGGCAACGGCTTCGAGGAACTTGCCGCCCTTTATCGTCATGCCGTAGGTGTGCCCCTCGCGCATTGCCGAAAGCACCGAGATGGGCATGGCAAGTTTCAGCGCGCAGGAGAAATCTACCATGAGTATCGACACGGCTTTCGTGGCGTTGCGGGTCAGAAGGTATGTCAGCAGCGTGCCGCCGAGACAGTACGGCACCAGCTTGTCCGCAAGGTGCGCGGCGCGGCTCTCGACCTCGGATTTCAGCTTTTCGCTCTCCTCGATCATCTTCACGATGCGGTCGTATTTTCCGCTTCCCGTGACCTTATCGACCCTGACCACGACGCTCCCCGTCTCGACCACCGTTCCCGCGTAGACATAGCTGCCTGCCGCCTTGTGTACAGGCAGAGCCTCGCCCGTGAGCGAAGCCTGATTGACCTCCGCCTCGCCGCCGATGACCTTGCCGTCAAGGGGTATCATGCTGCCCGTGCGGACGATGAGCTCGTCGCCCTCTTTGACCGATTTGATCGGCACAAGCAGCTCGGTATCACCGTCTTTGAGCCACACCTTTTCAACACCGAGGGACATGGTGCGGGCGAGGTCGTCAACGGATTTTTTGTGCGTCCAGTCTTCAAGCAGTTCGCCCAAACCGAGCATGAACATGACCGACGAAGCCGTTTTCTGATCGCCGCGAAGGAGCGAAACGGTTATCGCCACCGCGTCGAGCAGCGACACCTCGATCTTCAATTTTGCGATGGCTTTGAGCGCAGTCCACACGTAGCGCGAAGCCTTGATTATTGAAAGAACGAACCTCACCGGCGCGGGCAGAATCCGCTTGAACAAAACCCGCCTTACAAGCATATAGAACAGCCTGTCCTCGAACTCGCGGTCAAGTTCCCTGCCCGAATGCTCGGGAACGAGGGCGGCGGTCTCCTTGTCCTCATACGAGAACGCGGAAAGCGCCGATATTACGCCTTGGCGCTCGGTGAAGATGATGACCGCGTCGCCCGTGCGGTCGTATACCTTTACGTCCTTAACACAGGACTTCGAGCGCAGGTAATAATCGAGCATATCCGCCTGCGCGGGAGTCATGCGGGAGTGCATGATATGTACGCGCAGACGGTTCCGCGATTCGTGCAGTATCTTACACCTCATCGGGCTTCGCTTCCTCTGCTGTTTCTGACGGTTCGGCTGCTTCGGCGGTATCCTCGATTATCGCCTCGTTCTCCGCTTCGGC
>JAILFF010000326.1 GCA_024697705.1 Ruminococcus sp. | reverse complement strand
TCGTGGGGGACAAGCTCTTCTTTTTTTCGTGTGAGAGAATTGTAAAGATACATTTATTTCACCTTTTCTGTTTATTATTCCAAATTAGATCAGTGCATATAAACGCGGGGCGCGGAAAGGTCTGCGCAAAGCCGCGCAAATATCTTCTATCTTTTATCTTTCATCTTTTATCTGCGCTTTAAGCGACTCGACTTCCTTTTCAAGCGCTTTCAAGCGTCTCTTGTACATACAAAGCTCCTGCTCCACGGGGTCGGGAATGTGTATCTGATCGACCTCCTCCGCGGCGGGCTTTCTGCCGTGCATACGGACGACCTTCGCGGGAACGCCTACCGCAGTAGCCCCCGGAGGGACTTCGCTCAGGACTACCGCGTTGGCGGCAATTTTAGCGCCGTCGCCGACCTTGAACGGACCCAGCACTTTCGCGCCGCAGCCGACCATTACGCCGTTGCCGAGCGTGGGGTGGCGCTTGCCCGTGTCCTTGCCCGTACCGCCCAATGTGCAGCCCTGATACAGCAGGCAGTAATCGCCTATCTCCGCCGTTTCGCCGATGACGACTCCGCTGCCGTGGTCGATGAGCAGCCCCTTGCCGATCTTGGCGCCGGGGTGTATCTCGATGCCCGTAAGCAGCCTGCCTATCTGAGAAACTACTCTCGCGCTGACAAGAAATTTCCTCTTGTAAAGCGCGTGCGACAGCCGATAGATCATCACCGCGTGTACGCCCGAATAGGTCAGTATTATTTCAAGGGCGTTCTTCGCGGCGGGGTCGCGGGCTTTTATCGAATCTATATCATGCTTTAAGTCTTTAATGAATGACAAGACGTTTCCTCCTTTTCGGTTCACGATGAACTGTTTGTTTCTGTTAAGTTTTTACAGAATTTCAACATCGTTCCCGAAGCGACAGACGCCCGTACTGCGGGAAAAAACCTGCGCTGCTCATTTGCGCGGGTCGATGTACGCCCAGTATTGCTTGACATACACCCCTCCCGAAATGATCGTCAGCACCGCCGACACCCACACAAGAAGCTCCGACACATAGTAAAGCGTGCCGCTGTGTCCGAAAAATGCCTCGAAGGTCATAATGGCGATCACGGCGAACAGCGTGAAGGCAGTCTTTGCCTTGCCCCACATTCCCGCCGCGACGACGACTCCTTCGCCTGCGGTAACAAGCCGCAGACCCGATACCATAAATTCCCTTGCGAGTATGATTATGACCGCCACGGGGTCGCACCAGCCTATCGCCGTCATGCAGACAAGCGCCGACATTACGAGCATCTTATCCGCCAGCGGGTCTAAGAATTTGCCGAAATTGGTGACGAGCCCTCTCGCGCGGGCGAGCTTTCCGTCAAACCAGTCGGTGATAGCCGCCGCCGCGAAAAACGCGATCGCCACAAACGTATGAAACGGGAAATCAAGCAGCAGTGCCGCTACAAAAAAGGGGATCAGCACGACCCTCAGCACGGTCAGCTTGTTTGGAAGATTCATTCCTTACTTTCCTTCTTTCTTTTCCTTACTTTTCCAAAGAACAACTATCTGTCACGCACACCCGATGCAAGCTCTCCCATTTCAATGTCAATGACACTGCGAACGGGCTGTATCAGCGCGTTTTCAAAGCTGCACTTCCATTGTATGCTCTCCGAAAAGTTGCCGTTTTCGTCAAAGCCGTCTATCGTATCGCCCTGCTTGAAAGGACAATTGAATTCAAGTATATAACCCAGCAAATTGTAAGCGTGTCTGACAACATGGTTCGGGTTTGCTCCGTGGAAATGATATTGCAGATCGGGCAGCCCGAGTGTGCTCATGCCGAGCGTGTCAACTAACATATCCTCGGTGTCCTGTACTCTGAAGAAACGCACATTCACAGCGAAATAGGTGAACATCTGCTGATCGGGCAGCGTTCTTGCGCGAATATCCTCCGCCTTAAAAAGCTTTCTGCTGTTCATAAAAAACACGGCGCGGCAGTTGGGGAAAAGCTCCAGCAGCAGCGAGAGCCAATCCATTTCAAGCTCCGCCCTGTCCTGCGCCGAAAGTCCCGCCGCAAGCATATCGACGGCGGTCACACTGTAAGGGCACTCTTCAAAAACCTTATCGTGCTCGGGACAGTCCCACATCTGCGAGCGGTCAAACCCGTTCACTTCCGAATTGTCTATCGGGGTACATTCGCTCATTACCAGCATGACGGGCATTTTTTTGCCGTCCTCGGGTCCGACTGTGCGGTCAAGGCACAGTATGCAATTACAATTATTGACCGCATCGACCTTGACATTTCCGAGAAAGCCCTCTGCCGCGTGCTTTACCGTTTCGGCGCCCGGCAGAGAAACATTTTTATCAAAAAGCAGGCGCATCGAAAAGACCTGTTTCAGCTGCTCCTCTTCAAAGTCATTCTGCTCAAATATTTCTTCCGACATATACACACACTCCGGTTATTGTTCCGCTATCGAACCCAAAAGGTCGCAGTCGAGAACATCTTCGATCTTAACTTTGAGATAATCACCCACCGTGAGTTTCTTTTTCGTGTTAAAGAAGATCTTGCCGTCTATCTCGGGAGCGTCGGCAGCCGAGCGCCCGAAGCAACATTCGGCATAGCGGTCAAAGCCCTCGACGACCAAATCGACGATCTGCCCGACCTTCTGCTGATTAAGCTCATCATTAATGAACATCTGCTGTTCCATGATAACGTCGGCGCGGCGCTCTTTTTCCTCATCGTCGATCTGATCGGGGAAGCCCGCCGCGGGAGTTCCCTCCTCCGCGGAATAGGCAAAGCAGCCCAGCCTGTCAAATTTCATCTCGTTTACAAACTCCGAAAGCTCGTTAAACTGCTCCTCCGTTTCGCCGGGGAAGCCCGTTATGAGCGTGGTCCTGAGCGTAACGCCCGGTATCCTCTCGCGGAGCTTCGTCATCAGCGCTTTGAGCGATTCGCGGTCGCCCTTGCGGTTCATGCGCTTTAACACCTCGCCGTTGCAGTGCTGTATCGGGATATCAAGGTATTTTACGAGCTTTTCCTCGCGGGCGATAACGTCTATCAGCTTGTCGGTGATGCGTTCGGGGTACATATAGAGCGTTCTTATCCATTTGAAGCCGTCGATCCTGCATAATTCGGTGAGCAGCTCCGCGATGCGGCTCTCGCCGTAGATGTCCTCGCCGTAGCGGGAAGTGTCCTGCGCCACCACAACAAGCTCGGTAACGCCGCTTTTCGCAAGTTTGCGTGCTTCGTCAAGAACGTCCTCCATCATGCGGCTGCGGAATTTGCCCCTTATGGCGGGGATTGCGCAGTAGGTGCAGCAGTTCGAGCAGCCCTCGGCTATTTTAAGATATGCGTAAAACGGCTGAGTTGTCAGTATCCTGCCGCCCTCCAAAGGGAGGTTGTACTTGTCGGCTGAATAAACGCGGCACTCGTCGCCCGTGATTTTTTCGATTATTTCTGCAAGCTCGCCGTTTTTGCCGAGAGTCACCACGGCGTCAAGCCCCGGCAGCTCGGACATTATTTCGTCTTTATAGCGTTCGGCAAGGCAGCCGGTACAGACTACGCCCTTTATCCTGCCTTCCTTTTTAAGCTCCAAAAATTCAAGTATCGTTTCGATAGCCTCTTCCTTTGCGGACTGTATAAATCCGCAGGTATTGATAACGGCTATATCCGCAAGCGCCGCATCGGGCACCAGCTTGAAGCCCCGTTCGCGCAGAGAGAACATCATCTTCTCCGCGTCGATCTGATTTTTCGGGCAGCCCAGCGAGACCATTCCGACCTTTACCGCCATTTTCACATCTTTCCTTTCCGATACACATAGTTACCTATTATATTATTATCTCACTTTTCGCGTGCTTTGTCAAGTGTTTTTTTCCCGGTTTGATACATTTGATTTGAATTTTCGCAAATTCCGACAAACTCTTATATTTCAGCCATTTTCGCCTTAACAGCCGAAAAGCATTGGTAAAAGATATTTAATAAATTATATATTTTTCATCAGCTATTGACAACTTGTCTTGCAATGTGATATAATTATATTGGATCAGTGGCAGATTTGTGCCAAGAAATATATAAAGAACAAAAGAGGTATTATTTTATGAAGGGTTTTAAAAGGATAGCAGCCCCTCTGCTTGCGGCTGCAATGATGTTAAACTGTGTGCCGATATCTTCGTCGGCTGCTAAGGTATGCTATCTTACATACGGCGGCGTGAGGATCGCCAAAATGGGCAGCGACGGCGCCTGCTATATGCTCGATATGGGCACGCCCGATCTCAACAGCCGTTATCTCAATATTCTTATGAAGGGCAATAATTCGCGCACGGTCGTTCTCCCCGAGGGTACTTTCCGCATGAGCTCGGGAATACTTATGGGCAGCAACAAGACTCTGCGTGCGGGAACCACCAAAATCATCCTCACCGACCCGCAGAAGCAGCTCGTCAGAAACGACTGCACCGCCACCAATTACAATTCGATCAAGAACGTAACCATCGACGGCGGTCTGTGGTACATCGTGAACAACAAGGATATGCTTCGCGACACCTCGACGATACGCTTCAATCACGGGCAGAACATCACGATAAAGAACGCCACCGTCTACACCAACTACCGCAGCCACGGCATCGAGATAATCGCCTGCAAGGACATTACCATCAAGGACTGCACCGTTAAATGCCAGGGTACGCCCATTGAGGACAGGCGCGAGGAAGCCGTTCAGATCGACGTTGCCACCGCCAAGACCGCGCCTACCTGCGCCAACTACGGCAGCCGGTACGTAGCGGGTCAGACCTGCCGCAACATCACGATAGACGGCTGCACTATCACGGGTTCGAGAGCGCTCGTCTGCAACAGGACCGACTCCGAGAACAATCGTTTTGCCAATTGTATGCATCACAACGTCACGGTCAAGAACTGCACTCTCTACGGCGTTACCGCAGAGGGTCTGGTGCTTAACAACGTTCATGGCTTCGACGTTATCAACAACCGTATGCTCTCGAACAACAAGAACCTCTCCACGAACTTCTCCTGCGGACTGAGCGCCATGCTTTTCGGCATTGACTCCGATACTGCGACCTACCGCAACCACATCAGGGACAACCTTATCAAGGGCGGCAAATCGTCGATAATCTTCTCGAATTACAAGTGCAGCGCTGCCAAGTACGGTCCCACCTCGATAAAGAACAACCGTCTTTACGCAAGAGCGGGCGCCGGCAGCACGCTGAACATCAGTAACACCTGCATCACCAGGCTTGAGACCCCCTACAACAGAAACTTCAAGTGGTGAAGCCGCAAAAAAACCGTGTATAAATCAAAACACATCTTCCGTGCAAAAGATGGAAGATGTGTTTTTTGACCCTTTGGGAGGGATAACGCTCACAAATTATCTGCGGCGAAGACATCGCTTGCGATGCTATTATTCAACGATGAAAGGCTTGATCTTGTCGAAGAAATCGCCGACATCCTCGGTGTGGGCTACGAGCTGAATGGGATTGCCGAGGTCGAGGCTGAAGATACCCATGATGGACTTCGCGTCTACGGCGTATCTGCCGGAAACGAGGTCAACATCAAAATCGTAAAGCATTACAATGCCGACAAAATCCTTAACAGCCGTGATGGAATTAAGATTGATCTTTACCTTTTTCATTTTTCATTACCTCCTGCATATCACGGAATCGGACGCCTTATTCCTCATATCATATCATACAGCGCTTTCTTTCGGTATACCGTCTTTTTTGCGTCCTTACACTCTTAATTATAATCATTTTTTTTGATTTGTCAAGAGGTAATTGCTTTTTTTCAGAAAATATAGTATAATAATCAATAGCGGCAAACAAGCGCAAAGTGTTTTAGTACATATTCACAATATGCCATTGCATTTTTTGTGCATATACGACATACGAACGATTAAATGATAATAAAAAATACCCAATTAAAAATATATTAACGGCAAATTCAATGCCGAAAGGGGTCGGTACACTGCAAATGAAGATCTTTTTTATGCCGTTCGGCTGCAAGGTCAGCGGCTACGAGATACAGAATCTTGAAGAGCGCTTCTCCGCCGACGGACACGCCCGCACGGACGATCTCGCCGAAGCCGACGTCTGCATAATAAACTCCTGCACCGTCACGGCGCAGGCGGACGCAAAGCTCAGGCATTTCATCAAACGCGCCGCGAGAGCGAACCCGCGCTGCCTTATCGTGCTGGCGGGGTGCTTTCCGCAGGCTTTTCCCGACAAGGCGAAGGACTTTTCAGAGTGCGGGATAATCGTCGGCACGAAGGACAAAACACGAATACCCGAGCTTGTCTATGCGCATCTTGCGGAGGAAAGCCCGCCCCGGACGTTCGGCGTCAGCCCGACGGGAGCGCGTTCGCGGTTCGAGCCGATGATAAACACCCGCGCCGCGGGAAAGACCCGAGCCTACATTAAAATACAGGACGGCTGCGACATCTTCTGCACCTACTGCGTGATACCCTACGCAAGAGGGCATATCTGCTCGAAGCCGCTCGACGATATCAGGCGCGAGGCGGCGGCGCTTGCGGCTTCGGGACACAGGGAGCTTGTCATCACGGGGATAAATATCTGCTGCTACGGGCGCGACCTTTCGGACGGCAGCAGGCTCGTTCACGTGGTGGAGGCTTGCTGCGAGCCCGATGGCATCGACCGCGTAAGGCTGGGTTCGATAGAGCCCGAAATGCTCTCCGACGAGGACATAGCGCGGCTGGCGGTACTGCCGAAGCTCTGCCCGCACTTTCACCTCTCGCTGCAAAGCGGCTGCGCCAAAACGCTCAAAGCCATGAACCGCCGCTACACGCCCGAGGAATACGAAACGCTCTGCAAAAAGCTTCGGGCGGCGTTCCCGGGCTGTGCCATAACAACCGATATAATGGCGGGCTTCCCCGGCGAAACGGAGGACGATCACCGCGAATCGCTTGCCTTCGTCGAAAGGATAGGCTTTGCGGCGGCGCATATCTTCCCTTATTCGCGCAGGAGCGGCACTCCTGCCGACCGTATGCCCGGGCAGCTCGACAACGGGGTAAAGAACCGCCGCGCCGCCGAGCTTGCCGAGGTCTGCGATAAAACGCAGGCAGAATACCTGCGCGGATTTGTCGGCAGAACGGTCACGGTGCTATTCGAGCGCGAAAAGAGCGAGCAGTTCTGCGAGGGTCACACGCCCGAATATGTGCTTGTAAAAGTGCCGCGGCAAAACGGCGAGAGCCTGTGGAAAAAACTGCTGACGGTCAAAATAACGGATTCGGCGGACGGCTTTCTCTTCGGAGAAGCCCTGCCGTAACATATATTATTGGAGAGGATAAAAATGAAACGCAAAACAATCAGGAAAAGCCTTGCGGGGATACTCGCGGCGGCGGCGCTTTTGATGACCTGCGGCTGCGGTCAGACGATCGGGGCTGGCGACATCGCGCCGAAGCAGACCGAAGCTTCCCAAACGGCTCGGGAGGCGGCTGTCACTATGGAAAGAACTGCCGCACCCGCGGCGGAGGATATCCCCGCGCCGCAGGAAAGCCCCGAACCCGCCGCGGAACAGCCGGAAGAGACAGCCGAAGAGCCCGAGGAAGAAGAGGTCGATGAAGACCCCTACGAGCTTGACGACATTCCGCCGAAGCCCGAGCGCTCGGGAACGGCGACCGTGCATCTGCTGTGCGCGGGGGACAACCTTATCCACGACAACATCTACACCGAAGCGTGGAACAAGGGCGGCGACCACTACGATTTTTCGGGAATGTACGACGAGATGATCCCCTACCTCGACCGTGCGGACATCGCGATCCTCAATCAGGAGACAATCGTGAACGACGCTTTCCCCGCCTCGACCTACCCCGTTTTCTCGACCCCCACGGAGGACGGTGACGCTGTGGTGGACGCGGGCTTCAACGTGATCTCGATGTGCAACAACCATGTGCTTGACAAGGGCTCGGCGGGACTTATCAGCTCGCTCGACTACTGGGACAGCAAGAATGTTGTCCATTACGGCGCTTACCGCGACGAGGAGGATTCGGAGGATATCCGCACGATGGAGGTAAACGGCGTTATCTTCGCTTTTCTGGGCTACATGGAGCATACCAACGGCATTTTCTTAAGCGATGACGATGACGGCAAGGTGGTCTACTTAAGCGACACCGATACCATTAAAAGGCAGCTCGCGAGAGCGCGGAAAATGGCTGACGTCGTGGTGGTCTCCTGCCACTTCGGAACGGAGGTAGTCCACGAGATAAACGAGCAGCAGGAGACGCTTGCGCCGAAGCTCTGCGAATGGGGCGCGGATATCATCATCGGCACTCAGGCGCACTGCGTCAGCAAATGCAATTACGTCAAGGCGAAAAACGGTCGCAAGGCGTTCTGCTACTACGGGCTCGGGAATTTCTTCCACACGATGTACGACAGGCACTCGGCTGTGGGCATCTTGGGCGATCTTGACGTAGTTGTGGATTTCGACAGCGACACCGTAAAGCTCCGCAACATAAAGGCGATACCTACGATCTCGCACTTCGAGGCCGACTATTACGACAGTATGTGGTATAACTGCAAGGTCTATCCTTTGGCGAAATACACCGACGAACAGTTCGCAAGGAATTTCAACGACGGCGTGACCCGCGATTCTGTAATGGAGTGTTTGAGCTGCATTTCCGACAAATATCTGAGCATTGAATAAGGGGCTGATTACTATGAAAAGAAAAAATGACATTTCAAGACACCTGCCGATAATTATGGGACTTGTTATCCCGATGATCTTCCTGCTGACGGGGTGTGGACTTTTTAAATCGAGGGAGATCAAACAGCCGACAACGACTATGATCTCGACGGCAAAGGCTGCCGATACCGAAACAAAGTCCGAGGAACCGACTCCCGCCGAAAAGGGAAACGAGCTCTCCGCAGAAGATACCGAGGAAGCCCCGGAAGACGAGGAAGAAATCACCGAAGAATTTGAAGAGATCGGCGACGACGAGCTTGAAGAAGAGCACTCGGAGGAAGAGCACGAACACGCAGAGATCGAGCTCGGCTCGGAAAGCTACCATTTCCGCAATAAAAAGCTTCTCGACCAGCATTACGAAAAACACGGCAAGGAAATGGGCTTTGCCAGCGCGGAGGAATACGAGCAAGCTGCCAGCGACGTGATAAACTCCCTCGACGCGCTGTTCAAGATCGAAGCGGAGGACGGCGACGGCGTTTACTACATCGAGGAAACGAACGAATTCGTCATACTTTCGACCGACGGCTATATCCGTACCTACTTCAACCCGAGCGGCGGTAAGAAATACTTCGACAAGCAGTAACAAAAAAGCGGCTGACCAAAAAATCAGCCGCTTATATTTTTGCGCAAAAACCGCGCCTGTCATAAAACAGACGCGGTATATTTGTCATTTATTGGCGTGAACCGATCGGTAAAACGATCAATCCTTTCTCTTGGATACTACTATTGCGGAAAGTGCGATAGCAGCAACAGCAAGACCTACGCCGGCAGCAGCACCGGAATGAGCGTTCTCGGTAGCGTCGGAAGCCTCCTCCTTGGGAGCATCCGGACCGCCGCCCGGCTCTTCGGTAGTCTTAACGCTGTCAGCAAGAGACTCGGACTCAGCAGCAGCAGACTCGGTCTCGGCAGCAGCAGCGTCGCCCTCGGCAGCAGCAGCGTCACCCTCGGCAGCAGAGCTGTCGGCAGCAGCGTCGCCCTCAGCGGCAGCAGCGTCACCCTCGGCAGCAGCATCGCCCTCAGCAGCAGAAGAAGCATCGCCCTCAGCAGCAGAAGAAGCATCGCCTTCAGCAGCAGAAGAAGCATCGCCTTCAGCAGCAGAAGAAGCATCGCCCTCGGCAGCAGAAGAAGCATCGCCATCGGCAGCAGCAGACTCGGTAGTCTCGGCAGCAGCCTCATCGGCAAAAGCCATAGTAGTGGAGAATGCACTAAAGCCAAACATCAGAGCGGAACAAGCAAGAGCAGTAACGCCCGCCATAATTTTAGAACTCTTCATAAAAATTTTCCTCCAAAATTATATTTGGACTATTCGTCCTATTAATACACTTACTATTTTATCAGAAATCGAAGGCAAAATCAAGGGGTTTTCACAAAATTTAATGATCTTGCGCTCTAAAACCTTAACAAACTTTCAGTGAGAAAATTGTGTAAGATAAACAAAAATCGAGCAAAAACCGTGTGAAGTCCAAAAAACGGTACTTTAAAGAGCTATATCCGAGAATGTTACGCCCACCTGTTTGCCCTCGTAAACGCAGGTATATTTATAATAGAGGCGGCTCACCACGAAGCTCCTGATACCCTTTTTGAGATCTGTGATAACGCTTCGCGTGATGTATATTTTCTTCTGCGCCCCGGGATAATTCGAGTCGTAAACGGTAAGAACGAACTTGCGGTGATCGGTAGAATCCTGGATAAGCCCGATGGCGTTCACCGTGTGAGAGCCGTCGATCATGGTAAGCACGGGCTCGCCGACGGCAAGCAGCCTTTTGAGCTTGGCGAATCCGTCGTCGCCTTTATAGAGGTCGAACTCCGCGCCCTTGTCGTCCCACTGGACGGCGTTCATCATGTAAAGAGCGCTGAAAAGCTGATATTCGTCGTTCTTTCCCGCCACGTTGATCTTGTCGGGAGAGCCCACAAGGTCGAGCGAGAGAAGCTCCACGCTGTTCCATGCGAGGTTCTTGGCGTCAAGGCGGTAGGTGCCGACCTTCCAGCCCTGCTGCTCGGCGCTTTTGCGCAGGCTGCTCTTGATCTTCAGGGTAGAGCCGAACGAGCCGTAATCGAGGTACTGCCTTACATCGGCGAACTGACCGCGCAGCATAGAGGGTCTCAGCTCGCAAAGCGGGCGGTTGTCGTCGAAGAGCTCTTTGACGTTTGTGTTTTCAAAATCGTAGCCGGGAGCGTCGTACTTCTGACCGCTGGGGTCTCTCGGCTCAATGCCCATGTGGTTTATGCCTATTCTGCCGACATACCAGTCACGCGCCATCAGCGCCATGCCGAAGTCAAGGCTCGGTGTATCGGAGGTACGGAAGTTCTTGAACGAAAAGCCGTTCTTTTTCGGGTCAAAGCCCGTGTTGTAGAGCGAATAGCCCATTATCTCCTCGCCCTCGTCGGAGTAGTCGATAATATCGTAATTGAGTGTGGTAACTATCTGCTTGTGTACGTTTTCGAGCGCGTCGGCGTCGGAAGCGGAGTAATACTTTCCGCCCGTATCGGCAGATATCTTTTGCAGCCAGCGGCGGTCGGCTTCCTTGCCGAGACCGACGGTCATTATCCTTATATTTTCCTTATCGGCGATCGCCGCAAGCTGCTCGATGGTCTTGGCGTTCTTCTCGTCGGAAGCGCCGTCCGAAAGCAGCACAACGATATTGCGCGTGTTGGCAGAGCCCTGATCCTCAAAGGAACCCATGCACTTTTCAAGCGCCGTCTCGATATGCGAGCCGTCGAAGATCTCGTCGTTGTTCCTGATCTTGCGCAAAGCCTCTTTCAGCTTTTCGGTATCCTTGGTGAAGCCCTGAAGCAAGGTATAGCTTCCCGTAAATTTTGCTATGCTGTACTGATAATCGCCTTCGCCGCTGATCTTTTCGATAAGCGCTTTGGTAAAATCGAGGCGCTGGAAATTCACATCGTTCTCGGCAGGGTATTTGGAGACCTCGTAGGGATACATCGAGCCCGAGTTATCGAGCAGGAAAGCTATCCTCGTCAGCGGCTTGGCGTTCGCCATTTTCTCGCTGCCGATAACATACGTTCCGTACTGAGTGATATTCGCCGAAAGAGAGCCTGCGAATTTGTTTATCTTCGTCTTGAATTTCTCATACTTCTGAGTTTCCTTATCGAAACGCAGCACCGAAAGGCTGTCTATGTTTACGGCGTCCTTTTCGAGTGCGCGGAAATCGAGCCTGAACGTGATCGTAGCCGAATCGAACTTATAGCTCGAAGCAAGATCGTAAGCCCTTGACACAACGCCCGCGTTCGAGCTGATGCCGAACAGATTCATCTCGATTATCGAAACGTCGGCGATATTGGCGTTTCCCGTTACGTTGAGCTCCAGCTGACCTTCGAGCTTTTTGTAATCTATCTTGACGGTATCGTCGCTGTCGGTACCGTTCGACTTATCCTTGCGGGGGTCAAGCTTCATTATCATCTCGAAGCCGTCAAGCAGGGTATCGCCGTCGGTATCGGGATTATTGGGGTTTGTGCCTATCCAGATCTCGTACTTATCGGAAAGACCGTCGTTATCGGAATCCATGTCGAGCGGATTCGTTCCTGCGCGGGTCTCTTCGGAATTGATAACGCCGTCGCCGTCGTTATCCTCGGAGGGGGCAAGCTCGGGCGAACGGTAAGTGGTATTTATTTCAAACTGAGAGATAAGGTTCTGCGCAAGGAGCATCTTATCATCACGGCGAATTTTATTGACTATAAGGAAAACGCCGACTGCGATAAGGAAAACTATCACCGCGATAATGATGCCTTTTTTCTTCATCAGAAAATCACGGCGGAACATTTTGTCGGACATTGCCTCCGCTGCGGAGCGCTTACTTGCCATAACACCAGCCTCCATTGACAATAATATATAAAACTATGTAACTATTTTAGCACATTTTTCAGCACATTTCAAGGTACTTTATTATATTAAAGTTCAAATATTTATATCAATTATATGAACAAGTCTTTACGCGGAGGGCAAAAACGGACTGTCCCCGTTTTCGGGAACAGTCCGACGGATCATATTTTCACAGTGAGAATATCACGATCACTTAGCAGCCTTTACCAGTGCGAGAGTATCTCTTGCGATAAGCAGCTCCTCATTGGTGGGAACTACCCATACCTGCACCTTGCTGTCATCGGTGCTGATCTTCGCGTTCTTGCCGCGGACCTTGTTAGCCTCGGCGTCGATCTTGATGCCTAAGAACTCCAGACCCTCGCAGGAATTGGCACGGGTAGCAGCGTCGTTCTCGCCGATACCGCCCGTAAACAGAACAGCGTCAAGACCGCCCATAGCGGCAGCATACGAACCGATGTACTTCTTGATCTCGTAAGCGAACATCTCGTTTACGATAGCGGCTCTCTTGTTGCCCTCGGCAGCAGCGGCGGAAACGTCTCTGTTATCGGAGGAAACGCCCGAAATGCCGAGGAATCCGCTCTTCTTGTTCATGTAAGCGGTCATCTCGTCGGGGTCGAAGCCGCGCTTCTTGGCAACATACTCAACAGCCGAAGGGTCAACGGCGCCGCAGCGGGTGCCCATCGTCAGACCGTCAAGGGGAGTAAAGCCCATCGAGGTGTCTACGCTCTTGCCGCCGTCAACAGCCGTGATGGACGAGCCGTTGCCGAGGTGGCAGGAAACTATCTTGAGCTCCTCGGGCTTTTTGCCCATAAGTCTTGCCAGCTCCGCCGAAACGAATCTGTGCGAGGTGCCGTGGAAGCCGTACTTTCTTACGTGCAGCTCCTCGTAGTCCTCATAGGGCAGACCGTAGAGGAAAGCCTTCATCGGCATGGTGGCATGGAAAGCAGTGTCAAATACCGTTACCTGCGGAACGCCTTCGGGGAGAACAGCTTTGCAGGCGCGGAGAGCCAGCGCATGGGGGTGATTATGGACAGGCGCAAGCTCGGCAAGAGCGTCTATCTTGTCGATGACTTCATCGGTAACGAGGCAGGTCTTGCTGAACTCTTCGCCGCCGTGAACAATTCTGTGTCCGACCGCCGCGATCTCGCTCATGCTGTCGATAACCTTGCCCTCGCCCGAGGTGAGCACCTCAACGAGCTTTTCAAAAGCTTCGGTATGGGTGGGGAAATCGCAGTCAGCCTCGATGGCTCTGCCGTCGCCCGTCTTGTGGGAGATATGTCCGCCGATGCCTATTCTGTCAGCGTTGCCCTTGGCAATAACAGACTCGTCGGTCATGTCGAGCAGCTGATACTTAAGAGAGGAGGAACCCGCGTTTACAACCAATATCTTCAATGTGATCTACTTCCTTTCAAAAAAAAATTAACCGCTTGACAAAACGGCAGAAATCACATATAATTATTATATCAATTCGGAGCCGCTTTTTCAAGTAAATTCAAGGATTTTTTTCAAGGCTCCGCATTTTTGCCGTTTTCAACAAAATCAGCGGCGGTGTTCGGCGGTCTTTGTAAATAAGTGTCAGTGAGGCACACATTTTCGTTCGGGAGGTAAAACTTTATGAAAGACAATTCAAAAGTGCAGCCGGGGGTGGTTATCGGCGGCTGCATAGTGTATCTGGTACTGTTCGTGCTGATGTGCATCTACTCGAACAAGAACGAGGTCGAGATGTTCATAAGTTACCCGCTGTGCTTTATCCCCTACCCCGTTCCGGGGCTGACCTTCGGCATTTTTATCGGCATGGACCCGCAGTTCGGCGAATTTGTCAAGGTGCTCATGGTGTTCTTCTTAAAGCTGCTTCTTGCGGTGCTCGTCTTTGAGGTCATCCGCGGTATATCGGCTTTCGGCACCAAATTCCTGCCGGGGATCTTAGCCATTGTTGCCGAGGACAGCGATATCGACGCCTCGCTTATCGGTTACAGCCTGATAAATGTCTTCATCTCGGCTCCGATCATACTTATTGCGATGTTCCTTGGCAGAGCCATCGGCAAGCCCTTCTCGAAAACGAAAGAAGCCGCCGAATGACCTCCGCCATGTACACGGCAGGCATTGTCGCGGAGTTCGACCCCTTCCACAAGGGGCACGAATATCTGCTTAAACAGGCGCGGGAGCGCGGGGCTACGCACATCGCCGTAGTTATGAGCGGCGCCGCCGTACAGCGTGGGGAGATAGCCGTCTGCTCAAAGCACGAACGTGCCGAAAAAGCTCTTCGGTGCGGCGCAGACCTCGTTATCGAGCTGCCCGCGCCTTTTTCCTGCTCTATGGCGGAATACTTTGCGGGCGCCGCCGTGCGGATCCTGGGGCAATTGAATATCGACGCGCTCTGCTTCGGCAGCGAGGTCGATAACGCCGATAATATAATCGGTGCTGCCCGTGCTGTGGACGAGCTTTCCGACAGCGCCGCGGTAAAGTCGCTGCTTGCGGAGGGTTTGAGCTACCCCGCCGCCGTTCACGCAGTCACAGCCGAAAAATTCGGCGGAGAAACGGCTGCGGCTCTCGGCACGCCAAACAGCACGCTCGGGGTCGAGTATGTGCGGGCGCTCATGAAAAACGGCGTCGCGGCGGATATTCTGCCGATCAAGCGCGTGGGTGCGGGACATGACAAGCGCGGCGGCGACTACCCAAGCGGCAGTGAGCTTCGCGAACGGCTCATGCGCGGCGAGGACATCTCGGGCGGAGTACCCGAGGACTGTGTGCCGCAGGCGATCTTC
>JAILFF010000316.1 GCA_024697705.1 Ruminococcus sp. | reverse complement strand
CGAGGCTTTTTTGTATCGGACGAATACCGACGGCGGGAACACAGCTCGTTGGAAAATAATGGAGCAAAGGGAAGAAAACCTTATATATATAGTTTCTTCTTCCCTGAAAGACAGGCAAAGCAGGGAAATCGGAGTATTTCCCTGCTTCGCTAAAGTCTTCCGTTATTTCACACAGAAATTCACAAACGAGCAGACAATCCCTACCTATTAAGTAGGAGAGTGCTGACGCTCTATATAAATATAGCTTCATCAGCACTGAAAGACAGGTAAAGTAGGGAAATCGGAGTATTTCCCTACTTCACCGGGGTCTTCCGTTATTTCGCGCAAAATCCGGAGACAAGAGAAAACGAGGTATTATTTTATCTGGAAATTTTTAGGATAAAATGAAGAAGCACTTATAGATATATAACTTCTTCTTCCCTGAAAGACAGGTAAAGTAGGGAAATCGGAGTATTTCCCTACTTCACTAATGTCTTCCGTTATTTCGCGCAAAATTCACAAGCAGTCGGTCGTCGGTCGAAATACAAACAAAAAAGTAAGGTTGGTGGAACAATGGACGAGCAGCAGCACATGGAGGAATTGCAGGCAAGCATGGGTTATCGCTTTCACGATACATCTTTGCTGTTTGAAGCGCTTTCGCACTCCTCCTTTGCAAATGAATCGAAAAAGGGCAGACGATGCAACGAGCGTCTTGAATTTTTGGGCGACTCGGTGCTTTCGATAGTCGTGTCCGACCATATATTCAAGCATTTTACGCATATACCCGAGGGCGAGCTGACAAAGCTACGCGCTTCGCTCGTCTGCGAGAGCGCTTTGTTTGAGTTTTCAAAGAAGATACACTTGGGCGAACATATTTTCTTAGGCAAGGGCGAGGAAATGACGGGCGGCAGAGAGCGCCCCTCGATAGTCTCCGACGCTTTTGAAGCGGTAATAGCGGCGGTCTACCTTGACGGCGGCTTGGAGGCGGCGCGGAGCTATGTGCTGTCGTTCCTGCCGAAAGACCTTACCCCTCCGGGCGGCAAGCAGCTCCACGATTACAAGACCGAATTGCAGGAGGTCATTCAGCGCAACCCCGAAGAGAAGGTGGAATACTTCTTAAAGGGCGAGTCGGGTCCCGACCACGACAAGAAGTTCACGGTGCAGGTGCGGCTCAATTCCAACGTCATCGGCGAGGGCGTGGGACGCTCGAAAAAGGCTGCCGAACAGGCGGCGGCGTTTGAAGCGCTTAAGCTTTTGGGGCTGGAGAAGTGAGCAGGGGCAACGTAGCACTTTTCGTCCCGCACGTCGGCTGTCCGCACAAATGCGCCTTCTGCGACCAAAGGACTATCACGGGCAAAACGGCTGTTCCCCACGCGGAGGACGTAAGGCGCGTATGTTCGCAGGCTCTTGCCGAAATGGACAGCGGCACAAACGGGGTTTGCGCCAGCGAAAGCGAGATAGCCTTCTTCGGAGGGAGCTTCACGGCGATAAAGCGCGAATACATGACCGAACTGCTTGAAGCGGCGGCGGAGTTTGTAGGCGAAGGGCGCTTCAAGGGCATAAGGCTCTCGACACGCCCCGACTGTATCAGCCGTGAGATACTCGACATACTTAAAGCGCACGGCGTGACGTCTGTCGAGCTTGGCGCTCAGTCGATGAACGACCGTGTTCTTGAACTCAACGAGCGCGGTCACACGGTCGAGGACGTTTACGCGGCTTCGCGGCTCATCAAGGAATACGGCTTCGAGTTGGGCTTACAGATAATGACGGGGCTTTACGGCTCGGGTTTGGCGGAGGAGCTTGAAACGCGCCGCAGAGTGCTTGAAATAGCCCCCGACACCGTGCGTATCTACCCCGTGTGCGTGCTTAAGGGAACGCGCCTGGCTTCAGCTTACGAGAGCGGAGAGTATACGCTTATCCCGATGGACGAAATGCTCGACATAGTTGCCGCCGACGCGCAGGCTTTTTCCGACGCGGGTATAAAGATACTCAGGATAGGGCTTCACGCTTCCGACGGCGTTGAGAAAGACCTTGCGGCGGGGTACTATCACCCGGCGCTGGGGGAGCTTGTCCGCGGCAGAATGGTGAGGGCTTTTATAGAGAGCCGCATCACCGAAGACCGCGCGGAAATATTTTGCGGCAAGGGCATGATAAGCGCCGTCAAAGGGCATAAAAAGGAAAACATCGCTTACTTCGCAAAGCGCGGCGTAAAGCTTGATATACGCCCCGACGATTCGCTCGGGAGCAAAGAGATTATGATCGGCAGGGAAATTTACAGATGTATTTGAGATCGCTGGAGCTTCAGGGCTTTAAGTCCTTCCCCGACAAAACCAGACTTGAATTCGGCAAGGGAATAACGGGCGTAGTGGGTCCCAACGGCAGCGGAAAGAGCAATATCGGCGACGCCATGCGCTGGGTAATGGGCGAGCGCTCGGTGAAGGACCTTCGCGGCAAGCGCATGGAGGACGTTATCTTCGACGGTACTCTCCGCCGCCCGAAGGCAAGCTTCGCTTCTGTCACGATAACGATAGACAACGCCGACCGCACGCTCAAAAAGGATTCGGACATCGTTTCCGTTACAAGAAAGCTCTACCGAAAGGGCGACAGCGAGTATCTTATAAACGGCGAGCAGGTCAGATTGCAGGACGTCGAAGAGCTTTTCATGGACACGGGGCTCGGCGCGGACGGCTACGCTATTATCGGGCAGGGCAAGATAGGCGAGATAGTCTCGAACAAGCCCGTCGAGCGCAGGCAGATATTCGACGAAGCGGCGGGTATCTCCCGCTTTCGCAAGAAAAAGCGCGAGACCGAGCTTGACCTTCTCCGCGCCGAAGAGAATTTGAGCCGCCTGACCGACATAATAGGCGAGCTTGAAAAGCGCATCGAGCCGCTCCGCAGGCAGAGCGAGAAGGCGAAGAAATTCAAAGTCCTCGACGACGAAAAGAGCAGCCTTGAAGTATCGCTGTGGGTGATGAGGATAAACGAGCTTATCGGCATAAAAACCGAGTACCACGAAAAGCTTGCGGCGATAAACGAGCAGTACAAAAGCGTTTCGGCGGCGGTGGACGAGCTTGAAAGCGCCGTCCGCGAAGCCCGCATGAAGGCTGCCGACAAAAGCGACCTTGCGGCTTCTCTCCGCGAGGATATACACAATATTGAGCTTAACAATTCAAAGGCGGCGGCAGACACCGCAGTCCTTGAAAACGACATAAAGCACCTCGAAGAAAAACGCGCTTCTCTTGCCGACAGCATGGAGCAGTCGCGGAGCTCGGCGTACTTCCTCGAAAGCAAGCTTGCCGACCGGCAGAAGAAACTCGACGAGCTTAAGGCGGCGGCAAAGGCGCTTTCGGAAGAGATAACCGCCGCCGAGCAGGAGCTTTCGGGCGCACAGAACGAGCTTTCGGGGCTTGAAAGCGAGCTTGAAAAAATGAACTCCGCGATAAACGAGCTTTACTTAAAGCGCTCGAACGCGCAGTTCAGGCTCGAAACGGCTAAGAACAATTCGGACTCGGCTGCCGAATCGCTTGCGGGGCTTGACAGCGAGCGCGGAGATACGAACGAGCGCCGCCGCCTCTACGAGAGCGAGAAAAAGCGCGTTTCAGCCGAGCGCGAAGGACTTGCCTCAAAGAAAAGCGAGGTACAAAACCGCATAGCGGGCTTTGAGCGGCTCCACGAGGGCAAGAACAAGAAGCTCGAAGCGGCGCGGGAGAAATTCTCCGAGAACGACTACGCCCTGCGCGAAGCGGGGCAGCGCATAAACATATTAAACGAGCTCGAACGCTCGATGGACGGCTACGGCGGCAGCGTAAAGTTCATCATGAAGGCGGCGGCGCAGGGCAGAGTACGCGGCGTGTGCGGCTCGGTGGCGCAGCTCGTGACGACCAAGCAGGAGTATTCCGCCGCGATAGAAACGGCGCTCGGCGGCGCTATGCAGAACATAGCCGTAGAAAACGAGGACGCGGCTAAGCGCGGCATAAGGCTCTTAAAAGAATCTAACGCGGGCAGAGCGACCTTTCTTCCGCTTACGTCGGTAAAGGGAAGGAATCTTGACGACCCGCCCCGGGGCGAGGACGGCTATATAGCGCTTGCAAGCGAGCTTGTCAGCTGCGACCCGAAATACTCGGGGCTTGTGAGCAATCTTTTGGGCAGAGTGGCAGTCGCTGAGGACATCGACGCGGCTTCGCTTATCGCAAGACGGCACGGGTACAAGTTCAAGATAGTCACCCTCGACGGACAGGTCGTGAACGCGGGCGGCTCATACACGGGCGGCAGCGTTCAGCGAAGCGCGGGGCTTCTCACCCGACGCAGCGAGATAGAAACGCTTGAAAAAAGGGCTGCGGAGCTTAAAGCGCAGAACGAAACGCTCAAAGCCGACTGCGTGAACCTTTCGCAGGAGGTGCAGAACTTAGCCGCCGAGCTTGAAGGTCAGCGGGCGGAGCTGACGGAGCTTGACAGCGGTATCATGCGCTGTGACATGGAGATAAAGCGCATAGACGAGCTTACGGGTCAGCTTGAACAGTCAGCCGAAAAGCTCGCCGAAACGGAAGAAAAGCTCAAAGCGCAGTTAGCGGCGGCAGAAAAGCAGGCTGAAGAAGCGGCGGCGGAGCTTTCTTCGCTTGAAAAGGAAATAGCCGACGGCGAGGACGAGCGTTCCCGCCGCAGGGGAGAGAGCGAGGGTGCTGCCGAAAAGAGAGCGGCGCTTTCGGACAGGCTCTCGGCGCTGCGAATAAAAGAAGCTGAGGGCATAAAGGACGAACAAATGTGTCTTGCGGCTATCGAGCAGACGAAGGACGCCATCGGGCAGGAGCAGGGCGGCGAAAAGCGTCTGGGCGAGGAAGCCGAGCAGTGTACCCGCGACATCGAGGAAAAACGCGCGGGGATAAAGCGCATCGCCGACGAGGTGAGCGGCTCTGCCGAAAAGATAGCGGCTCTCGAAGAAAAAATAGCGTCAGCGCAGCGGGAGAACGCGCAGTTTATCCGCGAAGCCGACAAGCTCTCGGCGGAGCAGCGCATCAAATCGGAAGAGTGCATGGAGCTTACCGAAGAAAAGACCCGCCTTGAAGAGCGCGACAAGACCTTAGCCGCCGAGTTCGACAAGCTCGTCAACAGGCTCTGGGACGAGTACGGGCTTACCCGCACCGAAGCGGAGGAAAATCACCAAGCCCCCGATGACGCAAAGGCGGCGCGGGAGCGTTTGGCGGAGCTGAAAAGTCAGATAAAGGCGCTCGGAAACGTCAATCTCGGGGCTATCGAGGAATACGCGGAGGTCTCGGAGCGGTACGAGTTCATGAGCGCTCAGATAGGCGATGTGAACAAATCGCGGCAGGAGCTTACGCAGCTTATCGAGAGCCTTACGGAGAGCATGAAATCGCTTTTCACGGAGAATTTCGAGCGCATATCGAAGCGCTTTTCGGAGATATTCCGCGAGCTTTTCGGCGGCGGCAAGGGGAGCCTGTCGCTTTCCGACCCCGACAACGTGCTTGAATGCGGGATAGACATAGATGTTCAGCCGCCCGGCAAGGTGCAGAAAAACCTTATGAGCTTATCGGGCGGTGAAATGGGCTTTATCGCGGCGTGTATACTTTTTGCGATACTTTCGGTGAGACCGTCGCCGTTTTGTCTGCTCGACGAGATAGAAGCGGCATTCGACGACGTGAACGTGGCGAAATACGCTTCGTACCTTCACAAGTACACCGACCGCACGCAGTTCATTACGATAACGCACCGCCGCGGCACAATGGAGGAAGCGGACGTTCTCTACGGCGTAACGATGCAGGAGGACGGCATCTCGAAGATGCTGCGGCTCGACATGAACGACGAGCAGCTTAAAGACCTCAACTGACCTAAACAGTGAATAGTGAAGAGTGAATAGTGAATAGTTAAGGTATCGCCTTCGGCGATGTATTATGCGCAGGCTTCGCCGCGCACTGATTTTTCAATTTGAGTCGAATTACCATTTTTGCGGCGCTTGCGTCCGCATAATATCGTCCGCGAAGCGGACTCCTTAACTATTCACTATTCACTCTTAACTGTTCACTATTAATATGTTTAATATGTTTGTGATTATTTTTTCGGAGGGATTATTTGATGGGCTTTTTTGAAAAATTAAAGGCGGGTCTGAAAAAGACCAAGGATTCGATGATGAGCAAGATACAGAAGCTTCTCGGGTCGTTTACGAAGATCGACGAGGACTTGTTCGAGGCGCTGGAGGAAACGCTCATCATGTGCGATATCGGCGTGAATACTTCGGTGAAGATATGCGACGAGCTCCGCGAGCGCGTGAAGATCAAGAAGATCACCGACCCTATGCTCATCAAGGACGAGCTTAAGGAAATAATCGTCGAGATGCTGGGCGAGGATCAGCCGCTCGACCTTTCGACAAAGCCCAGCGTGGTGCTTGTCATCGGCGTGAACGGCGCGGGCAAGACCACGACCATCGGCAAGCTGGCTTACAATCTGCACCGCGACGGCAAGCTGGTGCTTGTCGCGGCGGGAGATACTTTCCGCGCCGCCGCAATAGATCAGCTGGAGGTATGGACAAATCGCGCAGGATGTGATATAATAAAACATAACGAGGGCAGCGACCCCGCGGCTGTGGTCTTCGACGCGCTGAACGCCGCCAAGTCACGCGGGGCGGACGTGGTGCTCTGCGATACGGCGGGAAGGCTCCATAACAAGAAGAATCTTATGAACGAGCTGAAAAAGATATCCCGCATAGTGCGCGAACAGGCTGAGGGCTGCTCGCTCGAAGTGCTGCTGGCTCTCGACGCCACGACGGGGCAGAACGCCGTAAATCAGGCACGGCTCTTTAACGAAGCCTGCGATATCTCGGGCATAATCTTAACGAAGCTCGACGGCACGGCAAAGGGCGGCATAGTCATCACGATCGCCGACGAGCTGCACATTCCCGTGAAGCTGATAACCTTAGGCGAGAAGATAGGCGATATGCAGCCGTTCGTAGCGCGTGATTTTGCCAACGCCCTGTTCGAGGAATAAAGCCGCATGGGTGCTGTGATAGGAGCGCTGGCGGGAGTATTCGCGGTGCTGCTGTTCCGTTTTACGCAGAGAAAGAAAAACTCCGGGGAGAAAAGGTCGGCTGAGAATGAGAAGAAGCAGCCCGTTAAGATAGAGTACAGAAAATAACTGCGGCTATGCTGATAACTGCGGCGTTGCGCGGGAGAATTAAAATAAAGGACAATTCACATGAAGATAATAATTGCAAGCAACAACGCGGGGAAGATACGCGAATACAAGCAGATGCTGACAGGCGCGGGCTTTGACGAGGTGCTGTCTCTCAAAGACGCGGGGATAACCTGCGACCCGGAGGAGACAGGAGCCACTTTCGAGGAAAACGCGGCGATAAAAGCGCGGGCGCTTCACGAGATGACAGGCTTTTCGGCTCTTGCGGACGACAGCGGGCTGATGGTGGACGCGCTCGGCGGCGAGCCGGGGGTGTACTCGGCGCGGTGGCTGGGGCTCAATGACGACAAGCTCAAAAATGACGAGATACTGCGCCGTCTGGAGGGTAAGACGGGCAAAGAGCGTTCGGCGAGGTTCGTGTGTGCTATTCATTTCATTTACGAGGACGGCACGGAGGTCACGGCGAAGGGCGTTTGCGAGGGAGAGATTGGCTTTGAGCCGCGCGGGGAAAACGGGTTCGGCTACGACCCGATATTCATGTACGGCGACAAGTCGTTTGCGGAGATTCCCGCCGACGAAAAGAACGCGGTATCACATCGCGGCAACGCTTTGAGAGAACTCGAAAGAAAGCTGAACACATAAAAAAAGTGAATAGTGAATAGTGAATAGTGTATAGTTAAGGTGTCCGCTTACGCGGACGATATTATGCGGACGCAAGCGCCGCACTAATAATAGTTACCGCTCAAACGTGATAAATTGAGTGCGCGGCTTGCACGAACTACGGCTCGTGCCGCCTGCGCATAATACGCGCCGAAGGCGCACCTGCACGAACGCAGTTCGTGCCAACTATTCACTATCAACTATTAACTTTTAAAGACATGGAGGGATTAAATGCTGACATCAAAACAGAGGGCGGAGCTTAAGGCTCTTGCCAACGCGCTCGAACCCGCGTTTCAGGTCGGGAAGGGCGGCGTGAACGACGCTCAGGCGGCGCAGATAGACGATTATCTCAGGGTGCATGAGCTTGTCAAGATAAAGGTGCTCGAAAACTCGCTGCTGACCGCACGCGAAGCCGCAGAAGACATCGCGGGGAGAATAAGCGCGGAGGTAGTGCAGTGCATCGGCTCGAAGGCGGTGCTTTTCAAGCGCAACGAGAAAGAGCCTAAGATAAAGCTGAAACACTGAAATCATAAATATATATTTTATTTTTTTTATAGATCAAGGATGTGAAATGTATGAATCTGGCAATTTTCGGCGGAACATTTGACCCGATCCACAAGGGACATATAAGAGTTGTCCGCGCGGTAGGCAGAGCAATGAGAATGGATCGCATATTCGTTATGCCCGCAGGCGATCCCCCTCATAAATCGGGTCTGCATATCACCGGCGCGGAGGACAGGCTCGAAATGTGCAGGAGAGCCTTCACGGGTTTCCCTAAGGTCACGGTAAGCGACTGGGAGATAAACCGTGAGGGCAAAAGCTATTCCTATAACACGATAAAGGCATTTCATTCGCTTTATCCCAACGACAGGCTGTTCTTCATAATGGGAAGCGATATGTACCTGACCCTCGAAAAGTGGCACAAGATCGGCGAGATACTTAAAATGTGCATACCCGTATGCCTGACGCGCACGGGAGACGATCTGAAAGCGCTGAACGATAAGGCTTCGGAGGTCGGCGGCGCATTGTTCGTTAAGGTCAAGCCGATAGTGATATCCTCGACCGAGATAAGACAGATGGTAGCCGAAGAGCGCTGGGACGACGCCGCGCAGTATGTGAACAAGGATGTGCTCGATTACATAAGAGAGCGCGGACTGTACAGGAGTGAGCCGAGTGCCGAATAATTACGAACCCGCTGCGTTCAAGCAGTTCCTTAAAGAAAATCTGTCCAAAAAAAGGTACGTTCACTCGCTGAATGTCGCGGATATGTCGCGGGAGCTGGCGGAGCTTTACGGCGCTGACGCGGACAAGGCTTACTTTGCGGGGCTCGTCCACGATATAGCGAAGGAGCTTCCGCGGGGGCAGCAAAGCTCGCTGGCGGCGCGGTGCAAGCTCAATGTCTCGCAGATAGAGCTTAATTCGCCGCCGCTGCTTCACGCGATAGCGGGGGCGCAGCTGCTGACCGAGCGCTTCGGCATCGACGACGAGGAGGTACTTCTCGCGGTGAGGTATCACACGGTAGGTGCTGGCGGAATGTCGAAGCTTTCGCAGATAGTTTATCTTGCCGACCTGACGAGTGCCGACCGCGAATACAAGGACGTAAAGAAAATGCGAAAGTACGCCCACACGAGCCTTGAAAAGGGTATGCTCGAAGCGCTTAAATTCGCGCTTTCGGACAATGCGGCAAAGGGCAGTACGATACCCGTCTGCACGGTAGAGGCGTATAACGAATTTGCCATGAAGCTGAAAACGGCGCAGTGAAACGCAAAGTGAGGACATATAAAAGCAAAGTGAAGGCAAAACCAAAAGTCTTAGGAAGGGGTTGGCACGAGCAAGCTCGTGCAGGGGAGAACCCTTCTTCAGAAGGGTTTCCCCCACAGTCTGAGCGGTTCAAGTCTCATAATAAATTGCAAGAAGCATTTCCGACCAAAAATAAAATCGGCAATTTAAAATTAGCGAACAAAAACAAGCAAAGTGAATAATTC
>JAILFF010000302.1 GCA_024697705.1 Ruminococcus sp. | reverse complement strand
GTACTTCTCCTTGCCGAGAGCTATTGCTTTCATCAGGAACGTCATGTTCCGCGCCAGCACCCTGAGCGACTGCAAGCCCTCCGCGTCTTGTTCTGCCTCGCCCGGGTGCAAGCCGTGAACGCTGTTCCAGTAGCAGCCCGAAGCCACGGGCATACCGCTTATCGTGAAGTATTTGTTCAGCTCGTCAAAAGTGGCAGAGCTTCCGCCGCGCCGAGCCACCGCCACTGCCGCGCCGACCTTCATGGTCTTGTCGAACGGCGTGCTGTAAAAGAGTCTGTCCAGACAGGCGATAAGCGTGGAATTTGCCGAAGCGTAGTACACGGGCGAAGCGGCGATAAGCCCGTCGGCGGACTCAAACTTCGGCGCGATCTCATTCACGACGTCGTTGAAAACGCATCTGCCGATCTCCGCGCACCTGCCGCAGGCGATGCACCCGCGCAGAGCCTTGTCGCCGATACGGAAGACCTCGGTTTCGACGCCCTCCTTGGCAAAGGTATTTTCGAGCTCTCTTACAGCCGCCATAGTGTTCCCGTTGGCGCGGGGACTTCCGTTAAGAATAATCACCTTCATAAAGACACACTCCCTTTCAGTTACGGTGCTGATATTATTATACCATAAATATTTTTATGTGTCAATGATAAAAATGTGAATATTGTACAAAAAGCAAGGCTGCCCGTTGAGGATTGCCTTGCTTTTGTTATTCCGACTGTTGATCGTTTACGTTACCGACGCTGCTTTTCCCCGATAATTCTTCCTGAAAACATACCTGCTGACGGTATTCCTGACAGGTGTGGAAAAAACTCCGACCGCAACGCCGATCATCCACAAATACCCCTTCCCGAGAAATACCCATGTCAGAACCACAAGGATAACGACCGCTATGCGGAAAACCCACATATATCTGCCGCTTTCGCGGTTGAGGGCTTTGAGCGGGTCGGGCGCGTCTGAGGTGTGAGGCGCGTTCTCGATAAACTCGGCGGCTCCGCTGACGCCCGGACAGGCTCTCAGCTCGTCGCAGCAATTACGCGCTGCCTTTGCGAACGCCGCGTTACAGAGAATGTTCGTCACGGCGGCTTTAATGCTCTCCGTCGAATCGTCCTTAAGATACTCGCCCGCGCCGATCTCGTGAACACGCCTTGCAACAGCCTCCTGCTCGCCTGTCTGCGGATAAAGCACCAACGGCGCCGCCATGTAAAGGCTTTCGGAAACGCTGTTCATGCCGCAGTGCGTGATAAAAACGTCCGTTTTCGACAGCACATCGAGCTGATCGACGGTCGGGAACATACGGATATTTTCGGGCAGGCTGCCGAACGAGGAAATGTCCACCGTCTTTCCGCAGGAGATGACAACATCTGCGTTCATTCCGCCAAGCGCCGCTATGCAGTTTTTGTAAAAATCGGGGCGGTCGTTTATGACCGTACCCATCGAGATATAGATAAGCGGGCGGGGCTTGTCCTTGTCGGGTGCGGTATTTGTCCGAAGCGAGGGTCCCATAAACAGGTAGTGATCGGAGAAGGTCTCGGCGAACGGCTGAAATCCCTTTGAGGTGTATACCACCGAATCGGTATCGTTGTCGCTTGAAACGAGCGAGAGAAAGCTCTTTGTCTTGTAGCCGAGCGGTTCGAGCTTTTTCATTTCGGCATTCATTTTCGGCAGACCGAAGATCAGGTCAGCCATTTCGGCGGGGGAGTGCTTCATGTACTGCGATGACATCTGATTAAAGGCAAACGTGCTTGTCGATACCACAAGCGGCACACCGAATTTCCAAGCGTTCAGCTTTCCCCAGAAGCAGGCGGAATCGCTGTAAACGACGTCCGGTTTGAAGCTCGCAAATTCCTCCGCGAAAAAGTCATTGAGCAGTATGGTTATGCGGATATCCTGTTTTGTCATCTCGCTTATCTTTACCGACTTAAGCCCCTGCTCCTCCTTTTCGGAAAGGTCGGGAAGAAAGCCGCTCAGTGAAACGAACTCCGCGCCGATGGCTGCTATCTTCTCGCCGAACTCGTCGAAGGAGTAGAAACGGACGGTATTGCCGCGTTTTACCAGTTCTGCCGCGACAGGCAGCATGGGGTTTGTGTGTCCGTGTGCGGGAATACAGAACATGGCAATTTTTCTCATTCGTCGTCACTCTCCTTATCGCTGAACGCCTGTTCGAGCAGATGATTGAACGCTCCGTTCGGAGGTATAGCGATACCGCGCTTAACGTCGCCCAAAAGAACGATAGTATCGCCCGGGTTTATCCCGAATATATCGCGTGCCTGCTTGGGGATAACTATCTGCCCTTTCTCGCCGACCGTAGCCGTCCAGACAAATTTTCCTTTTGGTGCCTTCATATTGACCGCCTCCCGAAAAGTATACTATGTTGAAATAGTCGGTAAAGTATGTTAAGTATGATTTGTATAACTGATTATACCACATTGTTTTATGTTTGTCAAGAGGTTTTAGCAAAAAAACGCCCGCGGTCATTTCGCAAACATAGCTTGCGCCGCAGGCGTTTAAATTAGACCTGTCCACTAACCATCGTGCGGCGTATGGCAAAAGATTTTGCCATGATGCAAGGCGGACGACGAAAGCGTGCTGGCGCACGGTGAGGAGGACAACGCAGCAGCATGGTAAAAGATTTTGTCATACGCTGTGCGAGGGTTAGCGGACAGGTCTAACTATTCGGTTATTTATATATGGCTATCAGCACCGTCGCCAGAACCGCAGCAATCGGCGTCAGGATAAACAGCATTTTGGGCAGTCTTTTCGTGAGGATACTCACATTCTGCGATCTTGCTTTGCTCTCGAAATCGTCTCTTGCATGATAATATGCACAGGTGAAAATTATATAGACGATTATCGCTGTCGGGATTATCCATATTTTCTTCCGGTCAATGGCGTAGTTGTGTTTGCCGCATTTGATGCATACGAAATTGGAAATACCGGGTATATTCAGATTGCCTATCAATCCGCGCCGTTCAAAGTCGTGCGGTTCGGGGCTGAGCTGTTCGCTCGCTGTCACTTCGCCGCAGCGGACGCAGTGTTTGTACCGTTCGCCGCCCGTATTGCAGCTGCCTTCGGTTTTGATCTTCCAGTCGCTTTCCTTGTGGACGATAAACTCGCCTTCGTCGGATTTGCATATCAGCTCCCATTCGCAAATAAAGCCGATATTGATGTAGTATTCCGATTCGCGGCTGATAGTTCCTTGCTCGGGCTCTGCCGCCCATGCTCCGACGTCGTAATTTTCCGAGCCCGAATTGATCGCCGCGCAGTTCGCGTTCTCGGCGGTATTTTTTGGCTTTTTGTTCGACCAGTTGGTATAGCCGCTGATCCTGGTGCCGTTCAGCCATCGCCAGCGTTTTTCTTCTTTCTGAGCGCCTATCCAGTACAAATTGCGCTTGCCGTTTTTGGATATCAGATCGTTTACGAACGCCTGTTCCTTCGCGTCATCGATATATGCAAGATGTCCGCCCAGATTGCGGCAGAAAGCGGCTGCCTCGCTATACGGCAGCGAATTATTGAACACGCGGTAATAGCTGTCGCCGAGCTTGTCGAGTTTATTCTTTTCGATGAGGTTTTCGGCGTCGTCGGTAGTCGTTTCCGAGACCTTTGTGCCGCTGTCCCATTCGCAGACGTATGCGGAGCCGTCGAAGTCGAACTGCGCGTCGTTCCATTTTCTCAGGGAGTAAAGCTTGTAATACTGTCCGTATGGGTCGCCTCCGCTGCCGTCGGGATTGTTTTCTCCCCAGTTCGAGTAAGCGAAGGGTTCGTCGTTTATCCACCGCCATTCCCCATCGACATAATGAAGTCCGAAGAAAACGCTCTTGTAGCCCTTGCCCGAGAGATAATCCGCGACAAATTCGTCCTCTTCGGGAGTAGTAATTACGGCAAGGTGTCCGCCGCGCCGCTTGCAGAATTTGTTTGCTTTATCCCACGAAGCCTTTTTGTTGTCGGCGAGGTCGTCGTAGACCTTATAGAAATGCCCCTCATACTCCACAGCGTCATCGGGAATGATCTTTCCCGAGATTGCCGCCGCAGCGGGCAGCTCTCCGAACGTCGCCATAAGGAGGACAGCGGAAAGCATGACGGTTATTCTTTTCATTACAGATCGTATTCTTTTCCGCATTTCTTTCATGGCGTTCCTCCGAAGAAAAAGTGTTTTGATATTATGGGCGCGAGCATTTCGGCATCGGGTTGTATATGCGCCCGTGTGACCTTGAAAGCATTTTGCTTTCAATGGCTTTGAGTCCGCTCCGCCGCCGTAGAAATCACATTCCCATAGACAAATAAGTTATTTGACGTTGACGGAGAAAAACGCGGTATTACGTCGTTTTACCGTCAAAATCATCATGACGTTGACGATAGGTTTCATGTTTTTCACGAGAGATTTATGATTTTTACGACCGTTAAGCTCGTCAAAGTCATCATGAATTTTACGATAAACCCGCGTAATTACGCACTATTTATCGTCAACGTCAAATAAGAATTATATTTAGGGGAACATGATTTTTACGGTGGTTAAGCTGCAAGAGACTTTCCGTAAATTGCAGACAGCGGGCTGTTATTTTCTGTTCTTTTTTGAGCTGCCGAGCTTTGACTTGATCTTCCCGAAAGGCGATTTGACAGCGCGGCTCTCGTATATCTCTGTTATCTCGTCCATCAGCTTTTCAAGCTTGCTTAATGAATCCGCACTTTCCAAAGCTTTCAGGCAGCTTTTCTCGAATACGTAAGGGCGTATCTCGTCCGGCGTTATGCGGCGCTCAAACAGCAGATTTCCGATAAGCAGCCCGCCGCGCATGAACGGCGACGATATCGCTATGACCTGTCCCGTCAGCCGCAGACAGTCCGCGGGACGTATCGTCGCAAGCTCCTCCGCCCACGCCGCGAAAATCTCCGAAAGCAGTCGGTCATTGCGGTTTTCACCCGTGTCGATGAAGTAACCGTACTCCACATCAAGCGCACTGCCGAGCGCCATGCTTCGGCGGCAGAAGGCGTTTCCGAGCTCCCGCACGCTCTCGGAGCGCTCCGCTTCGGTCATGCCGTCAAAGTCAATGAACGGCAGAAGGTCGGGCGTCGGGTACATATTTTCCACACTGCGCTCCTCCGCGAATACTTTCGCAAAGATAAGCGATTCGACGCTTGCAAGCTCGGGCTGACTGCCAAGCAGCGCCGCGGGGTCGCTTGCGGAAGATGTCATTTCAAGCAAGCGCTGACCCGTTTCCTCGTCTATCGAATACCGCCCCGAGACCTCCGCAGCTGCACGGTAATACTCGTTCACCAGTTCGGCAAGCGCTTTATCGTCCGATCTGCCCGAGTCGCGGGTGAATTCATAGCGGATATATATGCTTTCGGGGGACTGCTCCTCTTCTGGGCAAAGCTGCCGCTCGAAGCTCTCGAAACAGCCGTCGAGCCTGCCGCCGCTTTGTTTGATAAGCTCCGAAAACAGCTCGGCACATTCGGAAACGGTAAGCTCTTTCGCTGCGGCTTCGGTAACGCTTTCTATTGTGCTGTCAAGTATGCCTTCTTTACCTGCGAGGGCGATAAGCTCTGCGAGGGCATTTCCCCTCGAACGCAGGCAAAGATTTCCGAGACAGCCTCCGAGTTCGGCGCGTATCTCGGGCTTATCGGTGAGAAAACGGAACACCGCGCAGAAGTAGCTTATCGCCGTGTCGCCGCCGAAGCCGTCTAAAAGCGCCGTCATCAGCCCGCTTCGGTCGTTCTTTTCGGAGGTCAGCAGCCGTCGGCTTATCCTGAGAAGCGTTCTTTCGAGCTTCGCCGTGCCGAATGGAGCTTCGCGTTCCGTGCGCGAAACGTGCCGCGATATCATTCCCGCGAGCTCCGCCAGCCGCCATCGCTTGCAGGGCGCGGTGCAGTAGCTTTCAAGCTCCTCCTGCGGAAGTCTGCTCAAAAACGCCTTTTCGAGCGGTATACCCTGTCTGCCGAGCGCCTGTTCGAGCTGATCTTTCAGCGCGTAGTAAGCCCCGCGTGAGGTCTCTTCCTTGCGGAAGCAGTTTAAGAGCGCTTCGGCGGAGCTTTCAGCCACTTCTTCCGCGCAGATGAACCCGCCGTCCGCAGCACTTCCGGCTGCTTCGAGAAGCCCGCCGAAAAGCCGCTCGGCTTCCTCCGAATCGAAACCGCAGGCAAAGGCGATGTCAAGAAGCTCTTTAAGGTCGGCGGGAGTCATGTATTTTTTTGCGAAATCCACAGCGTCAGCGATGTACCGCAGGCTGTATTCGTTTTTCAGACGGGTTATCGTGAAATAGCCGTAGCCCCGTGCGTAATCGCTGCCGAGCGTGCGGCAGGAAGTTCTTTCGGTGATGAAATCCTTGTAGCTGTCGAGAAGCCGAAGGTCGGTCTCAAAGGCGCTTTCGATAAACACGCCGAAGTAGGTGTTTTCGTCGGCAGAGTTATCTTCGGGGGAAATGCCCTGTTCGAGGTCGAAAAGCGCGGTCTCTGGGTTAGCCTGTTCTGCCGACGGCTCGTAATTGGTGGAGCGTCGGGAAGCGGGGTCGCCGTTGACGGTGGGGGTATAAACGCCGCAGAGCATAACGTCGTCGTAGGCGGGGGAGAAGTCGTCGGGGTTGCCGCCCAAAAAGCTGTAAGTCGAGAAGGTCAGCCCGAGCGCCGATTCACGCGGGTAGATTAGCGACAGCGCGGCTGTCCAGTAGATAAGATTTTCCTTGCGGTCGCAGATGATAATGCGCTTAAGCCTGCCGCCGTCGTTTATCTTCATAAGACAGTTGAGCATGGAGCGTATGATCGGCAGTCGGTCTTCGTCGCAGATAAACTGCGCCACCTCGTCGGGGTCGGGAGCTGTCCCTGCGGGGATTTCGGCGGGATTATCAAGGTCGGGAGCGGGCTCGCCGTCGGGGGCGTTTAAGAAGAAATCCCGCCCGCAGTCAAGGAAAAGCGCGGGACTGCCGTAGTATTCGTAGGGGTAGCGGTCGAGGGCTTCGGGGTCGGCAGCTAAGGTATTCACAAGTATATTTCCGTCGCGGGTAAGCGGGGAGAGGTCTCTTCCGAGATTTATGCCGTAGGTAAGCGCGGAGATCCTTCCCTCTGCGGTATCGAAAAGCCGATAGGAGAAGGCTTCGGGGTGGTGCTGACGTATCCGCTCGGCTTCAAGTTCGTCGCGGCGGCTGATGTCGGTCTCTTCGGTCTCCCACCAGAGCTCGGAATTGCGCGGGGCGATATAGTTCATCGAAGCGGCGGCGAGACGGCGGTTTTCCTCAAAAAGCTTATCCATGCCGGGCGTAAGCGAGTAGTAGCCGAAGCCCGTCGAGTGCGTATCCCGTCGGACTTTTGTATGCGTATATATCGACTGTTCGATTGTCATACATTCACCCCCAAGAAAGATAAAAAGATGATAGATAAAAGATATTCGTTTTTTATCTTTTAACTGTTATTTAACAATTATTCCCAGCTCGTTCAGCAGCCATAAAAACGGGTCTTCCACTCGCTTCGGAACTATGTTCGGAACATTTCCGCGCTCGTCCGCGCTTGCCCCTATTGCCGAAAACGCAAAGAAATTCACTTTTGTAAAACTCTGCTTCACCCGCACGGTAAAATTTTGACAGCCCCATGCCGCAAGCAAGCCCTCTATTTCAAGGCTCACGTTCTGACAGTCGATTTTCCGAAAGCCCTGCGAAAAATGCGGACTGGGTCTGAGTATTGCGCTGTTTTCGTCGGGGCGCAGAAGCGGCGAGTTCTCGATAAGGTCCCACTTGGAAAAGCACACCGCGAGAGGTATCTTTATCCTGCCCGTCGAGCGCGTGTGCTGATGGATAACGCTTATCGTGTTTGTGAGTATCGACTCGTAGGAAACGCTGTCCTTCGGGTCGCGCAGGCGCATACGCGGGTTTTCTTCGGCAAGCGCGTTGTTTACGTAGGGAATCTGCGTAGGGTCGAGAAGCAGTATGATAGCGCTCGAATGGCTGATGTAGGGCGCGACATAGCGCATGATGTCCTCGTCCTCGAAATTTTCGCCCGCCGCGTCAAAGAAGGTGAACGTGCGCTTTTTAAGGCGGCGGTCGGTAAGGTCGCAGAGGATAGGCAGGTTCGCGCCTACTATGTTCATGTTTTCGGCGGGGGGCTTGGTGGCGGGAACGGGCACGCCGCGCTCGAAATTGCGCTCGAACTTGTTTTCGTACATCTCGCGGGCTTCGGTCGTTGTGAACTGCATACCGCAGGAGTACGCCGAAAGCTTTTCATTGAGCTGCTTAAGAAGAGTTCCGACGAAGTAGCTCTTGCCCGCGCTCGGCGCTCCGACAATGGAGATGATGATGTTCTCATCGGTCTTGGGCAGAATACTGTGGCACTCGGGGCAGATGGCGACGTTCGTAAATTCCCCGCACTTATCGCACTTGACGAAGCCGTTTTTGGGCTTGCCTGTCGTGATGATATGAGGCATACGGCGGGCGGCGGAGCCGTGTACGTCGTGATACTCGCTGTATTTGCTGTCCTCTTCGAGGTTTTCGGGTCTTTTGCAGCTGCCCGAGCTGCACCGCCAGATTATCTTCGAGTTCGGGAATTTGTTGTAGCAATAAGGGCAGACGGTCGATCTTACAATATCCATTGTCTTTCACATCTTTCGTTGTTGAGTGGTCTGTTCTTGATTATTCTGTTTTTCCGCGGCTTTTTTTCTGCACGAAAGCAAGAACCCGTAAGGCTTGAAAAACAGCTCATAAATACCTGTTTTCTTGGTAATGATACCGAACAGCAGCGGAAGCGAGGTGCTGATGATGAGATTGAGGATCACGCTGATATAGAAATTATTGATGCCGAGCTTCGGGAAAAACGCTCTGTTGCCTGCGGTAAGGAAGCAGTGCAGCACGTATACTTCAAGACAGTGCCTTCCGATATATGTCATGAGCTTCATTTCTCCGAAAATTTTGATAGTTGAGAAAAGGCATATCAGTCCGACCGAAACGCCGAATGCCGTCACGGTATTGATAAGCGGGACATTATATACATATCTGCTGTCGTCAAAGAACAGCGCCGCCGTGACGCATGAAACGGCAAACACCGCCGCCGCGGGAGCGGGCGAAAACAGCTTTGTCAGATCGCCCTTGATGTATGAAACGCCGAGAAAGAAAAACAGTCCGTTGAAAAGAATGTGCTGTACCTGGAACCAGTCGTGGGTATCCGCATAAGTTCCCGCAAGGCTTACGCAGAAAAGTATCGGAAAAAGCACCGCGCTTTTCATGCAAATAACGCGCTTTATACTGAATACCGCGTAAAAGACCGCCAGTACATAAAAATACCAGTACGGATAAATCGGCTTTCCCCACAACAGCAACAGGTCTTTCACGCCGACAGGCTTGTTTACCGAGCCCGAAAACATGATCTTGAAGCACCCGATCAGCAGACAGTAGAAAAAGTAAAGCAGCATGATATTTATCAGCTGTCCCCGCAGCCTTTCGGTGCGTCCTTTCTCGCGTATCTCGAAGCCGTAAGCGGTTTGAAAAGTCATTCCGCTAAGTACGAAGAACAACGGCATATGGAACAAATATATCACGTTAAATACGGCGTCCAGAACGCTCCTGTGTTCGGGGAACAGTCCTGCGCTGAGGTATCCGTCGGCAACGTGTCCGAGTACGACGCAGACAGTCGCGAAGCCCTTCAATGAATCTATCCATTTTATTCTTTTATGTTCCGTTGCCGCGGTATTGACTGCTGCTGTCATATAAATTTCATCTTCCTTTGAGCTTGGGACTTTTCCCCTCGTCGAGCAGGGGAATAAAGCGGTTTTTGTCGGCGGGGGATTTAACAAATACTTTTGCGCACATATTGTCGGCGGGTCTTACGTCGGTCAGCTTCGAGAGGTTTACGGAAAAGCTCCTTGAAGCCGTTTTGTCGGCCGGAACGGTACACAGTTCGGAGCCCAGCTCTTCGTTTACGGGAACCGCGCCGAGCATATATCGCACCGTCAGCTCGGGCAGCTCGGAAGGCTCGCGGAAACGCACGTTCAGCCGCAGACCGGTCAGCATACTGTACGAAAAAGAGTACAGCAGTTCGGTCTTCGCGCCGTTCATGTAAACGCATCGGAACACCGCCCGCTCGCTGCCGCCCGAACGCACAAAGCCCGTGATGTAGTAGTTTTTCTGCTCTATGCTTCGGATAACGATGTTCTCCCGACGGTAGTTCGAGCTGTTCACCCTGAGCTTCGTGCCGTCGCCGATGCTCTTCGGGTAGCCGTCGAAGGAGTAGGTCACGAACAGCATATCGGCGTTTTTGGGGAAATGCTCCAGCTCGATGTGCAGCGCCGTGCCGTCGTTTCGCATGGTCTTTACCGGTATCGTCGGCACGTTCTCCGCAAAGACCGAATCCCCCGCGACAGCCGTTCCGTTCTTGACGTTCATCGCGTATAGGTAGCCTGCTTCGCCCTTTTCAAGATTTATACGGAAGTTTCCGTGAGAAAGCTCCGCCGCTTCGATTCGCTTCATTCCGAGAAGCCCCGTCAGCCGTTCGAGCTGAACGGTGCTGCCTCTTGTCAGCGCCCTGTCATTGGCAAGGTAGAACTGAACGGCGCTCTCCTGCTCCCTGCCTTCGGTTATTTCAATATCGAAGCTGCCGCTGTCGTCGCTTGCGCGAAGCTCGATCGCAAGAGGACTGCTTCTTTTTGCAGTGAATCCGCTGACGCACACGGGCTCGGAAACGTAGCGCTTGCCTTCGGAATTAACGGTCAGGAAGATGTTGTAATAATACTTCTCGCCGAGCTTCAAGCCGCTGTCGGAGAAGCCGTTCACGCTTGTTTCGCGCACTCTGACGCCCTTGCCGTAGCGCTTTTCCGTCGGGTCGGAAAGGCGGAAGACCTCGCATGACATCTTGCCCGTGCCGCCCTGCCATGAGCATTGGATAGCCGTCTCCTCGCAGTTTACGACAGGCGGCGGAAGAACGGGGTAGATTATGGCAGGTTCGGGCGCGTGGACAAGTGCCGAACGCTTGCTGCCCCTTACCGCGCAGACCGAGTAATAATACGCCGTACCCTTTTCGATGCAGCTGTCGGAGAAAGCCTTTCCCGCCGTCCTCGCGACTTCTACTGCTTCGATGTCGTCCTCGCCGAGACACCTTCCGAAAGCCTTACGCATTACGATGTATTCGGCGGTACCCGCTTCGTTCTCGGAATCCCAAACGATATCGGCGCGGCAGGAGTTTTGCTCGCTCGTTACCTTGACGTTCTTCACTCCGCTTACGGGAATCGACCCCATGTGAGCGTCGAGGTCGGGAAAATCAGCTGTCAGCGAGGATATCTTCACAAGTATTTTCAGCTGTTCGCCGAGCTGTTTTTCCTGTTCAAACCGGGCAAAAAGATTTTCCGCTTCGGATATCGAGCTGTTTATCTTTTTCTCGGCTGAAAGGTCGGTGTAGCCGGGCAGCTTCTTTCTGATGTCGCCGAGCAGCTCTCGGGCGGCGTACATTCTGTTCTCGGCTAAAGCGATGTCAAGCTCGGTGCGCAGACCGCCCACAAGCTTCTTCTTCGACCAGATGAGCGAACGAACTTCGGCGGTACGCGGGAAGTCCTTCCACAGCTTTTCGGCGTCACCTATAAGGCTTTCGGCGTAGTCAAGCTCTAAGCTCTGCGCGAAGCGTTCCGCGTCGGAGCATATCCTTTCGAGAGTGGGGTAGATATCGAAATTGAAGCCGCAGCACTCGCGGTTTTCGGCGTAGTTGACCTTTTTGCCGCATTTCGGGCATTTCATGATGAACGACCTGCCGCAGACAGGGCAGCTGTCGGGAAGCTTTCCGCTCTTTTTGGCGAAGGTATTATCGCAGAACGGGCAGACCGCAACGTTAGGCAGCGGCTTCGGCAGCGCGACCTTTTTCTCGGAGCAGTATTCTTCGAGGAGGTCTTCTGCGGTGTTGCGGTCGGCGCAGACGCCTGTCAGTTTGGAAACAAGGTCGGCGCGGACGTTCTCGTTAATCGAGCGGCGGGATTCCTCCACAAGCGACATGGCGCTCCAGAATTCGGAGAAAACGTCCTTGATGGCTCTCCATACAAGATAACGGTTGTAATTCTCCTGCGAGCTGACGGGGTCGCCCGAATCGAAGCGGCGTATCTGATCGCACACCTTATCGACTGCGGATTTTTCATTATCCTCTTTTTTGCCGTTCCATGCGGCTTCTATCTCGGCTGCGGCGGCAGCGCATTTCTTCGGGTCGGTTTGAGGTGAATAAGCCACGCCCACGCCCGACGTTCCC
>JAILFF010000301.1 GCA_024697705.1 Ruminococcus sp. | reverse complement strand
TTCGAGTCCCTGTAACCGCGCTTGTGTTTTGACTCTCCGAGAAGTTGGAGAGTTTTTTTGTGCTCGGATACCGAGATTGATCTATGAAGCCCAAGCGAAATTTATGTGATAGCTTTTTTGGACAGTTGACAAATACACGCCGTTGTGATATAATTAAAGTTGTTGCCCGTTTTGCCGAATAGCGGCGAAATGGCGGGCAGGGATCTGAAAATTGAAAAGGCAAAATATGGAGAATGAAAAATGAATAAAGCCCCCTTTCTTATAGTTATGCTCACTCACGATGATAAGACCGCGCTCAATGCCCGCGAGCTTTTCGAGGAATGCTGCAACAGCCGCGCCGAGTATTTCGGCTTTAAGGAAGAGCCTCTGCCGCACGATCAGATGACCGAGCTTTACGCTCTTATGAAAAAATGCGGTAAAAAAACAGTGCTTGAGGTAGTTGCCTACGACGAGGAAAAATGTCTTGAAGGCGCAAAGCTTGCCGTTAAGTGCGGCGTAGATATGCTCATGGGTACGATGTATTTTGATTCGGTGGCGAAACTCTGCCGCGAGAACGGGCTGAAATATCTGCCGTTCGTGGGCGAGGTCATCGGCAGACCGTCGGTTCTCGGCGGAACGATCGACGGAATGATCGCCGAAGCGAAGGCTCTTGCCGCAAAGGGCGTTGACGGCATCGACCTGCTCGGCTATCGCTTCACGGGCGACGCTTCGGCGCTTATCGAGCGGTTCGTCGCGGAGGTCGGGATCCCCGTCGTTATCGCGGGCAGCATCAACAGCCGCGAGCGTCTTGACGAGATCAAGAAAGTTATGCCCTGGGGCTTCACTATCGGCAGCGCGTTTTTTGAGCATGATTTCGGCGGCAGCTTTTTTGAGCAGATCAACGAAGTCTGCGGATATATTTCATTTTCCGAAACGGAGGCGGTCAGATGTTGAAACAATTTTTCCCATACGAATATGCCGAAAGCGTTTTTGCAATAGATTACGAAAAGCTTTATAAGAAGGGCTTTCGCGGCGTTATTTTCGACATAGACAACACGCTTGTTCATCACGGAGAGCCCTCTACGCCTGCGATCGACAAGCTTTTTGAAACTGTTCACGCGGCGGGGCTTAAAACGCTGCTGCTTTCGGATAATACCCGCGAGCGCGTAGAGATGTTCAACAAGAACATAAATACCTTATATATAGACAGCGCAAACAAGCCCGACCCTGCGTGTCTGACAAAGGCGCTGAAAATGCTCGGGCTGAAGCGCGGACAGGCAGTGTACGTCGGCGACCAAATGTTCAAGGACGTGCTTTGCGCCAACCGCGCCGGGATGAAGAGCATACTTGTTAAATTTATCCAGGTTCCCGAGGAAACGCGCATAGGCGTAAGGCGGTATGCCGAATATGCGCTGCTGGCGCTTTGGCGCAGGACAAAATACAGCCACCGCATCGGCGATATTTACGCGGACGGCTGCGGCAGCTTCTGGAGCAGCGATGTGCTTTTCTGCAATATCAGCCCCATGACCTATGCCATCAGCGAGAATAAGGAAAAGCTCAAACGCATCGTCCGCGATATGACAAGTGGTGAGACCTTCTCCCGTGCCCACACCAAAAAGCGCCTGCGCAACCTTGTTTACAAGTACAGCAATCATCTCATCAAGCGCGGCAAGGGCATTGACCCTGAGCTTCAGGAAAACAAGGCAGTAAATATCGCGCTGGCAAGCAGCAAGATCAACGGCATGATAATCCGACCCGGCGAGGTGTTCTCGTTCTGGAGGACGGTGGGCAGCATTACCGAGAGAAAGGGCTACAAGGCGGGACGCATCATCTCAGACAACAAGCTCACCCCGGGTCTCGGAGGCGGCTTGTGCAATCTTGCGAATACCATTCACCTGCTGGTGCTTCACAGCCCGCTTGAGGTAATGGAGTTCCACAGCCATTCCGATGCGCTGGCGCCCGACGAGGGCAAGCGTGTTCCGTTCAGCTCCGGCACTTGCATCTGCTATAACTACGTTGATTATCGTTTCCGCAACAACACCGATCAGGACGTGCAGCTTTGCCTGTGGGTCGAAGATGAACAGCTGATGGGCGAGCTGCGCAGCAAAAAGCCTTTCCCCTACCGTTACGAGCTTGTTGAGGAAGATCACCATTTCAGCAAGGAAAACGGCGTTTTCTACCGAATTTCCAAGATATACAAGCTGACTATCGACAAAGCGACGAACGAAGTCGTAAAGAAGGATCTTGTCCGCGACAACCATTCGGAGGTAATGTTCGACTACGATCTTATCCCGAAGGAGCTTATCCGCTGAACTTTAAAGCCAAAAAAATTAAACCTCCCGACGTGATTTCCTGCCGGGAGGTTTTTTACGTTGTTTTATTCGAGCGTCGGAGCAAATTCGTTTATATCGGGGGGCTGATCGGAGGGCTGCTGACCCGCGTCGGGAGCAACGTATCCCTGATCGTTTCCGCCGGGCTGATTATCGCCGCCGGCATTCGGGTCGTAGACGAAGTTGCCGTCTCCGCCGTTATCGCCTTCGTATCCGTTGTCGCCGTTACCGTTGTTGCCGCCGTCCGCGCCGGGAACTTCGGGGTCGTACATTATATCGCCGTCGGCGTCGGGAGCATTCGGATCGAAATAGTAGTATTCCTCGTCATCGTCCTCGCTGTCCTCTTCTTCGGCGGTCGTGTAGGCTTGCGTCCATGCGGGCTGCGCCGCCGCGGTGGTCGTAGTTGTGGTGGTCGTGGTTACGGGTTCCTCGTCGTCTTCGCCGAAGCTGATGATTCCCCAGTAGCCGTCCTTGCATACCCACGCTTTAAGATGATGAACGGGTCGTGCCTGAGCAAATTCGCTCGACTTTACAAGGCACTTGCCCTCGGCGTTGTAGTAGCCGAAGGACGAGCCGATGCTCACCGCAAGAAGGTCTTCCGAATAGAGGTAGGGGTGACCCGAGTCGATGGTGTCGAGCTGTTCGCCGTTGTAGGAGCTGAAGAAGCCGTCGCACTTCACGTCGATGATCTTCTTGCCCTCGCCGTCGAAATAGCCCCATTTGTCGCCCTTTTTGAGCGCAAAATAGGTGCTGCCGTTCTTGTCTGCGGGAATATAGCAATCGTCGTATTCAAAATCGACGACGATCTCTCCGTCGGCGATAACGCCGTAGCCGCCCTGACCCTCGTCGGGCTCGACAAGCTCTATCCTGCCGTATGCCTCGTATACGGAGGCTTTCTGGCAGACAACGGCTTTTTTGTCTTTGTATTCCTCGGCAGCCCAGTCTCTTGATTCGCTGGAGGAATAGACTTTCTTGTTTTCCTCGTCGTAGTAATACTTTACACGCGAACCCTTGTGCGGCGTGAATTTGTCGGTAACGTGACCGTCCTTGTCCATCGTGCAGTATTCGCGGGTGCCCTTTTTCTCGTTGGTGATGTTGTAGAGAACTATCTGCCCGCCCGGGTCGATGAGATAGTAGCGGTACTTCGGTCTGATGATGACGGTGCCGTTGTAGTCGATAAAGCCGTAAAGACCGTTCATGCAGACCACGGCAAGTGTGCGGTACATATAGTTTACGTCGGTGAGTGACTTATCGACCTGGCTTCCGTCAAAGACTATGATATTTTCGGCGGCTATCGACGGTTCAAGATGCCACGTATAATTGACGATCTCGTTTGTCGCAACGATCTCGGCGTCGGCGTAATTCATCTCGGGATCAAAATTCTCCTCGTTTCTCTGACGCTCGCCGGGCAGTGTGCAGCCCGTAAGCGCGAGGGCTGCGGCGGCCGCAAGCGGCAGCAGCTTTTTCAAAAACTTCATTTAATGGATCCTCCGTTAATGTTTCGGTGCGGTTCTCCGCAAAAGCGTCCATTCTTTATTATACACCATTTCGGACGAATAGTCAATTACAATTGTGTAACAAAAATCAGACAGATCGACTGCCGTAAATGACGTTTTCGCAAAAAATGCGCAAAGCCGACAGATAATATCATCGGGCGTTTATTTCGGCGTAAATTTCCTTACCCGCTAAATTATAGCATCGGCGTTAAGGCTCGACCGAGATATTGCTGCTTGGGCAGAATTAATATATTAGTAACATATAATCTCTTGCATTTTGTACATTAATGTGATATAATAAAATTTATTAAAATGGGGTATTGAGCGATTTGACAAAATCGGCGAAATACTCGGACTGGGAGGGCTCGGCAATGGTTTTTCCGAAGGATACGATCAACGGCGGCGGCGACCCCGCTTTGCTCAGTGCGATAATCGACACCGTCGGCGACGGCATCTACTGCGTTGATACCGAAAGAAAAATTTTCTTCTGGAACAAGGGCGCCGAACGTATCACAGGGTACTCTGCGGAGGAAATGATCGGCAGGCATTGCTTTGAATCGCAGCTCGACCATATCGACCAAGAGGGAAGACCCCTCTGCGACCTGCTCTGCCCGCTGGTGGGGACTATCTTTGACGGCAAGAACCGTCAGGAGAAAGTTCTTCTCAAACACCGCGACGGACACCGTGTTCCCGTCGTTGTGAATACCTTTCCCTTGGAGGAAAACGCCGTGACCATCGGCGCTATGGAGATCTTCCGCGACTGCCTGCCGCCCGTTTACGACGGCGATTTTGTGAGAACGCTCGCGCAGACGATGATGCACGACGAGCTGACGGGTCTGCCGAACCGCACCTATCTGAATAATTTCCTCACGTATAAGCTCAGGGAGAACAAGCAGTTTTCGCAGAATTTTCTGCTGGCGTTTGCCGAGCTCAATAATTACCGCGAAATGGAACAACAGTTCGGAACGGGCGAGATGAAACGCGCCATGAAGAAAATGGCTGGAAAGCTCGGAAGTCGGGCGCGTCGGAACGACCTGATCGGCAAATGGAGCGACAGCTGCTATGTAGGCGTTTTTTCGGGCGCTTCAAGAGCTGATGAGCTGATCGTCGGCGAAAAGCTGCGTCAGTGGATCGGCGAGGTGAACGGCGAGCTGCCCGAGGGTATGCGCTTTGATATAAGCGTTGGCGTTACGGCTGTCAAGCCCGACGATACCCTTGATACGATGATCGAGCGTGCCGACAAGAATATGTTCGCGGCGGAGCAGCAGCCGCAGGATAACGCTCTTCACGGCGTTGTTACCGATGATAACAAATGATATTTTTCTTTTGCCCGCGTAAGGAGGAACCGATATGACAGACGAGCTGTCTCGGAATGACAACACCGATACCTCTGTATCAGCCGCTGCCGAATATGCGGAGGCAGACAGGCTCCCCGGCGGTTTCTTTATCTGCAAGATAGACGGGACGCTTGTTTATGCCAATAAAAAGCTCATGACTACCCTTGAATGTAACTCTCCCAAAGAATTTTCCGAGTTCATTCACGGCAATGTGATGAATATGATCTATCAGCGCGACCGCAGCAAGACCGAAAGCGCCATGTGGTCGCAGCTGCAATCGGGCAGCGGTCAGTATTCGCATCTGAGCTACCGCGCCGCCACAAAGACGGGCAAGATCCGCTATATCGAGGAATTCGGCGCCGTCATCGACGACCCGAAGCAGGGCAAGCTTATCTACGGCTTTACCGTCGATTCGGAGCTGAAATACCTCACCTATGAACTGAACAAGCTCACGGGACTGCCCGGAATGAGCCGATTTATCGAATTCTCTGCGCGGCTTTTGGAGGTCAATCAGAAAAATTCCTCCGCACCGCAGTTCGCGTTCGTGTTCTTCAATATCCGCCATTTCAAGATGATAAACGTGAAATTCGGCTCCGAGGCGGGCAATGAGTTTCTTAAGCGCGTCGCCGAGATAATCCGCTCGGTATTCCGCGACGACTTCATCTCGCATTTAGCCGACGATCATTTCGCCGTGCTTACCGATATCGGCGGGCTCGAAGAGCGCGTAGCTGCCGTTCACGATACCCTCGAAGAGGAAAACCGCTACGCCTCCGTCGAGATAAAGGCGGGCATCTACAAGGTCACGGGCTACCCCTGCGACGCGGCTATGGCTATCGACCTCGCCAAGCTTGCCTGCGACAGCATACGCTCGAATATCTCGGTGTTCTGCAATGTCTACACGCCGAATTTGAGCAGCGATTACGAGATCAGCCGCTTTGCCGCGAAGAACCTCGACCAGGCTATAAAAAACGGCGATATCCGCGTGTTCTTTCAGCCCGTTATACGGACGATCTCGAAAAAGGTCTGCGGCATGGAGGCGCTTGCGCGGTGGTACAAGCCCGAAACAGGTCTGCTGCCGCCCGGTCTTTTCATCTCGGCACTCGAAGAAAACCGACAGATCTACAAGCTCGACTGCTTCATGATAGAGCAGATCTGCCGCAATTACCGCGAGGCTGCCGACAGGGGCGAGCAGATAGTGCCCGTTTCGTTCAATCTTTCGCGGTTCGATTTTCTGCTCTGCGATATCTTCGACGTTGTGGAAACTGCCGTGAACAAGTACCGCGTGCCGCGTGATATGCTCCATATCGAGATCACCGAAAGCATGGTGGTAAGCGACGGCGGCAGGATAAAAGAGACTATCGACAGGCTGCACAAGGCGGGCTATCTGATATGGATGGACGACTTCGGCAGCGGATATTCGTCACTCGGAGTGCTTAAGGACTACGAGTTCGACGAGCTGAAAATAGATATGGCGTTCCTCCGGAACATGAACGAAAAGGCGCGGAGCATCATCACCTCCGTGGTGGAGATGTCCAAGAGGATAGGCGTGAACACGCTTGCCGAGGGCGTCGAGACCGAGGAACAGTTCAAATTCTTGCAGGAGATCGGCTGCGAAAAGGTACAGGGCTATCTTTTCGGCAGACCCGCGCCCTATGCCGAGTGCATGAAGAATCTCTCGGAAAGGGGCATCACCCTCGAAACCGCCGAAGAAAGCAGTTTTTACGCTTTGGCGGGAGGGATAGATTTCCTGACCGACAAGCCGATGGCTATTGCCGAAAAAGACGAAAACGGACGGCGGTTGCTCTTTGCAAACAAGTATTATTACAGTGAGCTTTCTTCTCTCGGTATCACTAATTTCGACGAGGCGGAAAAGGCGCTCGAACTCGAATGGCTAATCGGCTTCAATGAAAAAGTCGAAAGAAGCAATAAGCCCGAAACGCTGCGTTTTTCGCAGAACGGCTCTCGCTACCGCGTCACCGCGCAGGTGATCTCGCGGCTGGGCGACAGAGTCATCGTAAAGACAGAACCTATCAACGTGACAAAGGACAAGATCACCGTTTACGAGGGTCACATTGACGACAGGCTGAAAGCCGTTTATCGGCAGTTCTTCTCGGTATACCTCGTAAAGCCCGACGAAAAGACCTTCGAGCTTGTCTACGCGCCCGATATGGGTATGGTGACGAAAAACAACTTCGGCACCGATTTCGTGCAGAATACAAAGTATTACTGCGATTACTGGGTAGTTCCCGAGGACAGGGAGCGCTTTATGGAATTCAACGACCCCGAAACGCTGACAAGGCGCATTGCCAATTCGCAGTACGGCTCGATATCGGCGAGCTTCCGAACTAATGTGCTTTTTGGCACGGACACTGTCGAAATGTCGGTGGTTTACAGCTTTTCAGCCGTGCCCGGGGCGGGCGGCAAAGAAGTAATGCTCACTATGAGGCAGATGGACGGCTGACAATTTCGGCAGGACAGGAGTGTGCAGGAATGTTTTACAAACTTATGAGCAAGGAAATGTGGGGGCTTTTTGAAGCCTTTTACGAAAAAGAACAAGGACCTGCCAACATTGTCGAGCTGATAACAAGGACGGTCCCGCCTATCGCAAGGCTTATCGGGCTGCACCACATGAACTGCAAGGTAGATGTGCCGAAAGACCCCGTCCGCGGCAGGAACAGATTTGATTTTACCGCGTTTGACGACGGCATCGAGGGCAAAGTGCATCTCTGCCGTACTTTTTCCACAAATGTCAACGGAAAGGTCGAGGTATACGCCACCGCCGACACGCAGGAGGCAAGCGAGGATTTCGACAGATTCGCCAAGCTTTTGTTTATGCTCTGCGGAAGGGTCATCACCATCAACACGCTTGAAAACACCATGACGACCGATATGCTCTCGGGTGCCTCAAACCCTATCGGTTTCCACAAAAAGGTCGGGAAATACTACGAGGCGGGCATAATAGACGATTACGCGGTATTTTATACGAATATCAAAAATTTCAAGTATATCAACCGGAAGATCGGTGCGCAGAACGGCGACGACATATTAAGAAGCTATGTCAAGCGTTTTATTGATTTTTTCGGAGATAAGGAAAACGGCATTTTCCGTCTCGGGGCTGACAAATTCATTCTGCTGATAAAGAAGGATCAGGTGCCCGATCTTATCAGGTTCCTTAAGACATTCGATGTTGCGCTGCCCTCGGGGATAAGTATGCACATCTATTTCAACGCGGGCATATTCTTAGCCGATGACAGCTGCAATCCTAACGATCTGCTGAACAACGCTTCTGCCGCCTTTACAGCGGCGAAGGACGGAAAAAACGGAGATTTTGTTTTCTTTGAAAAAAGTATGCTTGATGACGAGATAATGACTAAGAGCATACTGGTGACATTTCCGCAGGCGATAAAAAAGCGCGAATTCTGCGTATACTATCAGCCGAAGATCGACACCCGCGAAAAGAAGATCGTCGGCGCGGAGGCGCTCTGCCGCCGGATACAGGACGGCAAGGTAGTCCCGCCGATGAGCTTTATCCCCGCGATAGAGCGGTTCGGACGGATAATACAGCTCGATCTTTACGTGCTTGACTGTGTCTGTTCCGACATAAAGGGCTGGCTCGACAGCGGCATCAAGCCGCCGCGGGTATCGGTGAACATTTCGCGGCGCGACCTTGCGGAGCTCGATCTGGCGGAGAAGATCTGCGCGATAGTCGGCAGGTACGGCATACCGCACGAGTACATCGAAATAGAGCTGACCGAGACAGTCGGTTCGGACGAATTTTCGATGATGATACAGCTGATAAGCAAGCTGAAAAGCAAAAATTTCACGATAGCGATAGACGATTTCGGCTCGGGGTATTCGACGCTGACGATGCTGAAAAGCATCAATGCGGACGTGATAAAGCTCGACCGTGCGTTCATCAAGGACATCACGCCCGCGAGCGTTCCCGACAAGACGATCATCAGGAACGTAATAAACATGGTCAACGAGCTGAACATTCAGGTCATTGCGGAGGGTGTGGAGACTGCCGAGCAGGTAGAGTTCCTTGCGAACGCGGGGTGTCCTGTCATTCAGGGGTATTATTTTGACAGACCGTTACCCAAGGATGAATATGACAAAAGGCTTAACGAGCCGGAATACTACAAAAAAGATAAAAGATAAGAGATAAAAGATAAAAGATATTTTGCCGAAAAGAAGAACCAAAAGTCTTAGGAAGGGGGTGTGGGGGATAACCCTTCTTCACGGCACGAACGTAGTTCGTGCAGGTTTCCCCCACAAAAGCCCACGACGACAGCTAACAACTCGGAGAAAGAAAACCGAATGGTTAAAAATAAAATCGGCAATTTAAAGAAAAGCCGACAAAAACAAACAAAGTGAATAGTTCTGCAAAACAGTACGAAAACAAGCAAATTGCCGATTTTATTGCACGGAAGAGCGAAGCGATTTCCGTGCAACAATAGCGCGAAGTTTGGGTTTTCTACACGGACGAGCTACAATATCGGAATTACAAAACAACACGGATTTGCAAGGCAAGCGGCGGGAGCAAGCCCCCGCCCTACATAACAATAAAAACAACAATAATAACGAAACAAAGGCGTTTCCGACTTAGACGGGAGCGCCTTGTATCAATACCGACAAAGGAGAGAATAATATGAGCTTGAACAGTACACCCGCCGCCGAAAGGCTGCATATCGGTTTTTTCGGCTGCCGCAATGCGGGCAAATCGAGCGTTCTGAACGCCGTTACGGGACAGGACATAGCACTCGTTTCGGAGGTCGCGGGGACTACCACCGACCCCGTGAGCAAGACCATGGAGCTTCTGCCGCTGGGTCCCGTCGTGATGATAGATACCCCCGGTATCGACGATGTGGGCGGCTTGGGAGAAATGCGCGTCGCCCGCACCCGCAGAGTCCTCAATAAGACCGACTGCGCCGTGCTTATCGCCGATATCACTAAGGGATTGAACGACTCCGACCGCGAGCTGATAGCGCTTTTCAACGAAAAACAGATCCCCTACGTTATCGCCATGAATAAGTGCGACCTCGCCCCCGAAGCGGCGCTGCCCGAAAATGCTATTGCCGTCAGCGCAGTGAACGGCACAAATATCTACGAGCTTAAGGAAAAAATAGCCGCCGCCGCAAAGCAGGAGAAAAACGACAAGCGGCTCATCGGAGATCTTGTGAACACGGGCGACCTCGTGGTTCTTGTCGTGCCTATCGACTCCGCCGCGCCGAAGGGAAGGCTTATCCTCCCGCAGCAGATGACTATCCGCGATCTGCTCGAAAGCGGCGCTATGGCTATGGTCTGCCGCGAGAGCGAGCTTGAAGAGACCCTCCGCGCCTGCGGCAAAAAGCCCGCAATGGTCGTTACCGATTCGCAGGCGTTCGCGGTCGTGTCAAAGATCGTTCCCGACGATATAACGCTGACAAGCTTTTCGATACTCATGGCGCGGTACAAGGGCTTTCTTGACAGCGCGGTGCAAGGCGCTTCGGAGATCGGCAAGCTCAGATCGGGCGACCGCGTGCTTATCTCGGAGGGCTGTACTCACCACCGTCAGTGCGGGGATATCGGCACCGAAAAGCTCCCGCGCCTGCTGAAAGCAAAGACGGGCGCGGAGCTTGAACTTGAATTTTCAAGCGGCACGGGCTTTCCCGAAGACCTTTCAAAATATAAGCTTATTATCCACTGCGGCGGCTGTATGCTGAACGAACGTGAAATGGTCTACCGCTCGAAATGCGCCGCCGACGCGGGTGTACCCATGACGAACTACGGCACCGCGCTTTCGTACTTGAACGGCATACTGAAACGCACTCTTGCGCCGTTCCCCGAGCTGCAAAGGCTTGTGGAAACCCGATCCACGGAGGTGATCTGATTGCCAAAGGAGCTTTCACCCGAAAAAAGACGACGCGCCGACGAACTGGCGCTGAAAATACTTAACCACTCGCGCAATATGCTTATCATGGACTTGCGCTTTCTCGAAAAGGCGGTGGGGCTGCTGACTCCCATGCCCTACGACGGAACAATATGCGTGGACGGCAGGTATTATTATTTCGACAGCAGATATATCCTCATGCGCTTTCAGCAGAGCGACAAATGCGTTGTTCGCAGCTATCTTCACATGATAATGCACTGCGTTTTCCGCCACTTCGTCGTCTCGCACTCCATTGAACGCCGCTTATGGGATCTTGCCAGCGATATCGCCGTCGAGGTAATGCTGGGCGAGCTCGGATATATCGACCCCGACAACCGCCGCGCCTCCGAACAGAGCGTGGAGATCGGCAAGCTCAAAGGAAAGCTGAAATATCTCACCGCCGAGAAAATACTCGACTATTTCCAGCAGAACCCGATGACCGAAAAGCGGATCTCGGCGCTTGAAGAGCTTTTCGCCGAAGACGATCACAACGTATGGTACATCACCCGACGCAGGCGCGACCGCCGCAAAAGCGGTAAAAACGGCAGCGACGATGACGGCGACGCCGAAACAGTGATCGTTCAATATGAGCAGAACGACGGCGATACCGACGATGACGAGGACGGCTTCAATACCTCTCTCGAAAACAGAATGCGCTTTTCCGACGACGATTACGACAACGATGAAATGGAGGAGCAATGGAAATCCGTCTCGCAGAGGATACAGACCGACCTTGAAACGCTTTCGCAAAAGAGAGGAAGCAAGGCGGGAAACCTCGTTCAGAATTTGCAGGCGGTCAACCGCGAAAAATACGACTACTCCGAATTTCTGCGGAAATTCGCGGTCTACGGCGAAATGATGAAGACCGACGAGGACAGCTTCGACTACAATTTCTACTGCTACGGACTCGATCAGTACGAAAACGTCGCGATAATCGAGCCGCTTGAATACTCGGACGTCAAGCGCGTGAGGGAGTTCGTTATCGCTATCGACACCTCGGGTTCGGTTCAGGGCAAAACGGTGCAGGCGTTTCTGCAAAAGACCTACAATATCTTAAAACAGCAGGAGAGCTTTTTCTCAAAGGTGAATATCCACATAATCCAGTGCGACGCCACGGTACAGGAGGACGCAAAGATCACCACGACCGACGAGTTCGACGAGTACCTCAAATCGCTTGAACTGCGCGGCTTCGGCGGCACCGATTTCCGCCCCGTGTTCAGGTATGTCAACAAGATGATCGAAAACCGTGAGTTTGAAGACCTGCGCGGGCTGATCTACTTCACCGACGGCTGCGGAACCTACCCCGAAAATCAGCCGATCTACAACACCGCGTTCGTTTTCCTTGACGACGAATACAACAATTACGACGTGCCCGTGTGGGCGATGAAGCTGATACTCGAAACGTCCGACATCAACAACCGCTGAAGCGAAAGGGGGTATTTGCATGGATCTTCTTATCAAAAACGGCAAGCTGATAAGAGCGCTCGGAAAAGGCAGCGACGAATATGTGCAGATACCCGACACCGTCACCGCGATAGGCGACAATGCTTTTTACGACACGCGCATAATCGGTGCGACCCTACCCGAAACGGTAACGAGCATCGGACTTGGGGCGTTCGGCGGCTGCGGCAGGCTTGAAAATATCAATATCCCCGCGGCGGTGGGCTACATCGGCAGAGAGGCGTTTGACAGCTGCTTCTTGCTCGGCGAGATAACGATACCCCGCCGCGTCACCCGCCTGAACGACGGCTGCTTCAAAGACTGCCATGCGCTCCGAACGATTGTGCTTCATGAGAATATCATCTACGGCAGCGATGTTTTTCTTGACTGCACCTCCGTCTCGCGGGTGGAAATCGGGAGTATCGGCATTATCGGCAGATCGCTCAGACACGCGCTTGCTCGGGAACCAAACTGCATAGAGCGGCTCACGCGGGCGGTGAGATACGGCACTATACCCGACAGAATGTACCCCGCGGTGACGGCACAGCTTGCCGCGCAGCTCTACTTGCAGAAGGGCAGCGGAGACGCAAAGAAATATCTCGGGAAAAACGCTCTTAACGTGTTCAAATACCTCGCCGAAGACGGCAGAACAGACCTTCTTGTAAAGCTTGCGGGCGAAAGCGACATAGTGAGCCGCGACATCGACGCACTTATCGAAGCCGCCATCGCTGCCGAACAGCACGAGGTCTACATCATGCTTGCCGATCTGCGGCACAGCACTCTGCCCTGCGAAACGCTTTCCGACCGTTTCGCGCTTTGACCGCAAATACAGCAAAAAAACAGCACCCTGATCTACGCAGGGTGCTGTAAATTTTTATTCAAGAATGGGACCGCTGTACGAGCTGTCGTCGGGGACGCTGTTGCCGGGGTCGTAAGGCTCGTCGGTGAGCTCGGGATCGGGCATCGAGGAAGTGGGAGCCCATGTCTCGGTATCAGTCGGTTCGGAGTCATCTATCGGGTCGGGCTGAGAATCGGCAGGATCCTCGCTGTCCAGGCTTATCACTATTGACGAACTTTTTGTGGTAGTCGTAGTAGTTGTCGTTGTCGTAGTGGTTGTGGTGGTCGTGGTAGTAGTCGTCTTTGTGGTGGTAGTAGTCGGCGTGGTCGTGGTAGACGCTTTGGTGGTAGTCGTGGGGATATTTGTCTCGGGAAGCGCACGGGTCTTTGTGGTGGTAGTAGTCGTCGTTTCCTCTTCTTCCTCTTCCTCCGAGGAATCGTCCACGGGAGTTTCCGCAAACTGACTGCTGAGATCGGTCATCGGCGGGATCATATTCGTGTAAGTCCTGCTGCGTTCCTCCGCCTCCTGTTTTTTCTCGAAATCGTTGACTTTTCCCTTCATCAGGAAAAGAATGATTATCAGAACGAGCATCAGCACGAAGACCACGGACAGCACCACGATGAGCATACGGCGGCGCATGGCGTCAGCCTCATCGGGGTCGAAGTTGTCGGCGAACCGCTCTTCGTTTTCGTCCTCGTAGACGTAGCCCCTTTCGCGGTAGTATTGCCTGTCTGTGTCCTTGCGGTCTTCCATCGCCTCACGGTACTGATCGGGATATCCGCCGTAATTATCGTCGTAGTCGGGATAATTATTCTCTCCGTATCCGTAGCCGTCTGTCGGCTGATCGTATCCGCCGCGGCTGCTGCCGTTCAATATAGGGGGCGTTTGCTGCTCGTCGGGATAATGGCTCGGCTCGTTCGGAACGTTCGGGTCGTCAAGATCGTCATAAAAGTCTTCGCCGATATCCTTCCCCGATGAAAACTGGAGCATACCGCAGAATTTGCAGGTGATGGCGTCAAAGGGTATCTCTTTACCGCAGCCCGGACATAATCTTGTTTTCATCTGTCCTCCTACGTTATTGTATACGCTTTACAAGCAAGATCAGTTGGCTGATACGTATCCTGTCTGAAGGTCTACTCTGTAAACGGTAGCGTTGCCGTAATCGTCGTAGAAGGCATACAGCATCTCTACGCCGTCGGTACCGCCGTAGTATGAGTAGTTAGAACCGAGGTTGTTGCTTGCCGCGTAGTTAGCCATGAGGGTCTCCGCTTCGCCCCAGCTGTAATAGCTGCCGGCTGCCTCGAATCCGGGTGCTCCGGGACCTGCGGGCTCTGCCGCAGAGCTGCTTGCGGAGCCGGGACCGTCGCCGGGCTGCTGACTGTCGGTGCTTGTGCTCGTACTGTCGGTGCCTGTCGAGGTATCGGCGTTCGGGTCGGGACGGATAACTATATTCATACCGCTGTCAGTTGCGGAGGTGCTGTCGGGAGCGCTTGCTTCGGGAGTGGTGGCGGCGCTGTCAACGACAGGGTCGCTGATGGAGCTGTTTACGATCTCCTCGGGATTTGCGGAAATGGTATCATTTACTACCGAAGGAACAAACGTAGTGTTTCCGGGTTCTGTAACAGCGGCGTTCGGATCGGCGGCAGCCGTCGAAGTCGCGTCGGCACCCGCGGCACCCGCACCTGCGGCGCCTTCACCTGCGGAAGCAGGATCAGCGGCAGGATCGGCAGCCACGGAAACGTTGTTCGCAAGGGGCTGATTGCCCGTATCCTTGTCATCGTCTCCGCCGAATTTGAACAGCTTATAGCCGACAAGTATCGCCACGATGATGACCAAAAGTATTCCGAGCGTTACGATAGCGGTGATGATAAATGTTCTTTTGGGGTCGTAATCGGCAGCATCGGCAAATTCCGCGTCATCGTATCTGTCGTTCGCGGGTCTGCGGGAAGAGCGTCTCGGCTGATACTCTTCGCTGTCGTAGCCGTAGCCGTCATCTTCGCCGTAATCGGAGTTCATATCGTTGTTATCCTCGCCGACATAAACGCCGTTGTCATCGCCGGGGAAATCATCGCCCTCGTGGAAGCCGTCGTCGCCCTCGTTCTCGTTCTCGTCGCCGATCACCGCGGAGGTATCGGCAGGCTCGCCGCTTTCGGGAGCTTCGGTCTCTTCGTCGGAAACTTCGTCGAATACCTCGGTTTCATCGGTCTCGGCGTAGTCTTCCTCAGCCGCTTCGTCGTCGGACTCTTTTTTATTCATAAGCTTTTGCAGGTCTTCCTTTTTATATACGATGGTCTTTTCCTCGGTAACTGCCGTATCCTCGGCAGGCGCTGCGGCTTCGCCCTCGGGAAGAATGTCGTTGCCGTTTTCGTCTATCAGCAGACGGTGGCAGAATTTGCAGATGATCGCCTCATCGGAGATCTCCTTGCCGCAAAAAGGGCAGTTCTTTGTTTTCAATTAAACCATATCCTTTCCTTTTCATGTTACGGACGGACGGCTGTAATGTATACAGAAATGACCCCCGCTCCCGACCGAACAAATATAAATCCGTGAGCGAACGGTGTCCGTTCACAGTTAAGTTCTAAAAAAGCAAAATAAAAACAACAAATCGGCACTTCGGTTGACTCGGTGCGTTATTGTCTCAAGTATAATAATATCACATTTTCTCGGAAAATGCAACCCGTATTTATAAAAATCATCAAATTATCATGAAAATGAAGATTTGGAGGGTAGTTTTTTGAACATTTTAGTATTTGGACTTTTAAAGTGTACATTATAGCTGCAAATCTCAAAACGGGCACATTTATCGGCACGAAAAACCTCCCCCGAACGGCAAAGCCGAACGGGGGACATGGTTTATCACAGGATCATTTCACTGAAAATGCCGTTTTCCCACACAAGGCAGCGGTGCGGCGAGCCGTTTTTCGGTATCGAGACCGAGCCCGGGTTGATGCACCTTACCCGACCGCCGTGTACCTCGCGGAGCGAGTCGTCGGGAATGTGGGTGTGTCCGTAGAGGAAGATATCCCCCGCGCAGAGCGGCGGCAGATCGTCGGGGCTGAAGATATGCCCGTGGGTCGCGAATATCCTCTGCCCGCTGTCGCAGATATAGGCGCTGTCCGACAATATCGGGAATTCCAGCACCATCTGATCGACTTCGGTATCGCAGTTGCCGCGCACCGCGATGATCTTTTCCCGCAGCGCGTTCAGCATGGGTATGACCTGCTTTGGCGCGTATTCATCGGGGAGATCGTTGCGCGGTCCGTGGTAGAGCAGGTCGCCCAGAAGTATCAGCCTGTCTGCGGCGCTCTTTTCAAACGCCGTACACAGCCGAGAAGTCCATAATGCCGAGCCGTGAAGGTCGGCGGCTATCATATATCTCATTTGTAAGCCTCGACGAACTCTTCGTGAACCGCCTTGACCGCGTTGTACATGGCGGCGCCGCGCTTTTTGCCGAAGGTCTTTATCATCGCGAGATAGAGCTTGTGAACGCTGTCGCTGTCGGTAACAAGCTGTCTCAGCCGCACAAATTCAAGATCGTCAACGAGCTGTTCGCCGCAGAGCGAGCGCAGCGTTTCGTCGGCGTTCTCCTTAGTGATATTGAGCTTCGGACGAGCCTTGCTTTCGGCGGGCTTATCCTTTTTGTTCTTGGCAGCCGCCTGCTTGGGCTTCTCGGCAGTCTTTTCCTTCTTGGCGGGAGACTTTTTCTCCGCGGTCTTTTCCTTCTTGCCCGAGGACTTTTCCTCCTGAGCATTTGCCGTTTTTGACGTATCGGCGGATTTCTGCTTCTTTTCGGCGGCAGGCTTTGCGGGCTTTTCCTCGCCGCAGAACTTCACGAACTCGTTCTTTATCATGCCGTAAAGCTCGGTGCCTCTGCCGCGCTTGAAACGCTGCATCATGTTGATGTAAAGCTGCTGCTTTGTCGCGGAAGCGTTTATCACGGAGATCACTCCGGAGAACTCGTCGGCGTCAGCCTTGCTGTCGAGTATCTCATGCAGACGCTTTTTAAATTCCGCGGTAGCCTTCTTTGCCTCTGCCTGAGTTTCGGATGCGGCGGCGCTTTCGGGCTTTTCCTGCTTCGCGGGCTGAGCCTGCTTCTCCTGAGCGGGTGCGGGTTTAGTTTCCTGCTTCTCGGGCTGAGCCTGCTTCTCCTGAGCGGGTGCGGGTTTAGTTTCCTGCTTCGCGGGCTGAGCCTGCTTCTCCTGGGCGGGTGCGGGTTTAGTTTCCTGCTTCGCGGGCGGAGCCTGCTTTTCCTGAGCGGGTGCGGGTTTAGTTTCCTGCTTCGCGGGCTGAGCCTGCTTCTCCTGGGCGGGTGCGGGCTTAGTTTCCTGCTTCGCGGGCTGAGCCTGTTTTTCCCGAACGGGCGCGGTAGTTTCGGGTTTGGTGTCGTCCTCGCGGAGTACGCGCTTTAAGAAATAGTAGTTGCGCTTGACCATGTTGTACAGCCTTGCGGAAGTCTCGTTGTCGTATTTCTGCTGAAGAAGATTGTGCAGCTCGGATTTGCTCGTGGACTTAAGTATCAGCCTTCCCATGAGCTCGACCGCCTTGCCGTCAACGTCGGGCATGAATTTCGCGAGCAGGGCACGCTTGTCTTTTCCTTCGGGGGTCTGTAAGAATTTCTCGAAAAGCGGCTCGTAAAGCTCCGCCTGAGATTCGTCCGCCGCGAGCATCGGGTGCCTTACGCCGGGAGCGATGACCTTCGGCATCGAGGGCAGATAGTTCTTCTGAACGGGCGCCGCCTTTTCCCGCTCCTCGGGACGTGCTATTGTCTTGACCGCGGGCTGCGCTTCGGTGTAGGAACGCGCATGGGTCTTCGGCGCTTCGGCGATTATCTCGCTCACGACGGAAGCGGGGATAACGATGTCCTCCGCAAGCTCACGATCGGGCTCTTCGCCGAGATCGAATTCGACCACCTTGCTTTCCTCGTCGTAGCTGCCCGAAGTCTCCGCTTCAAGCTGCGGGAAGCTTTCCTCGGGCTCGGGCTCGGTTTCGGGCTCGTCGGGTTCCTCGACGGGAACGGTATTGTATCTCGCGTAATTGACTGCCGCCGAGATGTTCGACGTTCTGAACACCTTACATGAGGGGGAATCGTCAAAGGTATTCTCCCAGAAATCGTGCAGCTTGTCAAAGCCCTTGTCGTTGCTTATAACGAAGATATGCGTATTGTCGCCCTTCGCCACAAGATATCCGAGCAGCGTCGAAAGCTGGAAATCAAGCGCGTTCTTTCCGCCGACGCGCACCTTCATGTAATCGACGTCAGCCTTAGCCTGAAGCACCATGCAGTGCATTTCAAAGCTTATCGTGTCGGAGTTTTCGCTGTAAAAAATAATGACATGATCCTCGTCCGTCAGTCTGTCGATGCCCGCCAGACCTTTGGACTTTACGTTTTCAAAATCTACCAGATAAGTCTTCATTTGTTAAAGATCCTTTCCCGGAAAGCCCGAACAGACCGAACCGATCATTCAGCCGAACCGCCGTCCTGCTTTCCGCGCCTTATCAGCAGCGCACCGAGAACCAGCATAACTCCGCAGCCTGCCGCCGCTGCAGCCCGGGTTTTTCTGCTTTGTTCTCTGCGAGCCGTTTCAATTTCTTCCTGTTCACGTTTCATGGCTTCGAGTCTTTCCTGCTCGGCAGCAAGCCGTTCCTGCTCAAGCAGATATTCCCGTTCCGCCTCATAATCGTGATAATAATACGTTTCCGCGTGCAGTACGCGGCTCATCAGCTCCGCGATGACCCGATGTCCCGCGGCGTTCGGGTGAATGTCGTAATCGTCGATGTTCGTAAGCTCAGATGCTCTGCCGACAAATTCGCTCGACACATCGCAGAGTTTATACTTACTGCCGTTTTCCGAACATTCCGCGATGATCTCGTTGAGTCTTCCTATCTTCTCCGCCGACATATTATTTATTATTTTGATAGGCGTTGCCTCCATGGGATTATAGAGCGTCTGCACGAATATTATCCCATCGGTGCGCTTATCGAGTTCCTCGGCGATAAGGGGCATATTCTGCGCGAAGCCTTCAAGGTCGCTGTCAAGATCATCGCTTAGCGAAAGCGCCTTTTCGATGATTTCGCGCATGGAATTATCCCTGTTAAAGATATCAAGGAAGGTATCGAGCATATCGTTTCCGCCGACGGACACTACCACGGCGTCGGCGGCTTTGAGTTCATCGTCGATCTTACCGCTTTGCAGCAGTTTTAGCATACCCGCCGAAGTTCTGCCGTCGCGCCCCTCGTTAAAATAACAAAAATCTGCCTGCTCGGGAAGCTCCGCCTTAAATTCGAGCGCCAGGAGATTGGCGAACGAATCGCAGTTTGACATATCGTCGGGCATATAGCCTTCAAGCCCGTAACCCGCGGTAATGGAATCACCGATAAAGACCACCTGCGGGGGAGCGTTCACGGCAACATCAAAGTTCGGCACCTCGCCGACAATGCTCGGCACATCGCCGACCGCGGCGGCGGATATCGGCGGCATAAGCATGATCGCCGCCCCCGCGGATAACAACAATCTTTGAAAAGTCTTCAAATCAGAACGCCTCCCGACTAAGTTTGCCCGCTGCATATCGGCATATTGAAATAATATATGTCAGCGGCGGACAAAAATATGCGGCAGACATGGTCTATAATACTATAATACTATATTTTCTGCGAAATGTCAACATTTTTATTCGGTAAAAGTGCGGCACATCGGGGAATTTCGCACGTTTTCCCGTAATTCGGAAAAAGACCTCCCCGTGCGGTGGGCGCGGAGAGGTCTTTATGATATTTTTACCGCATGAACCGCAGCAGCACGGCGCTGTCGCTTTTTCCGAATTTTACGGAAATCACTTCGTCTGATACTCGCCCGACCGTTCCGTCAAAGACAGCGGGGAAAAGCACCTCCGCGCTGCTGCCCTCCGTAACGCCGCTCGTCCGAACAACGACCTCGCCGCCGATTTTCCCGAGCACCGCCATGTATATCTCACTGCGGCTCGCGATACCGTAAGCCTCACCGCCGTCAGCCTTCGGAAAGATCGGCAGCCCCGCCGCGACCGCGCCGCGTATGCGCTTATGCACCGACACTGACTCCTTCACAAGCGAAAGACCGTCTTCGTCAAGCAGATCGAGCCGCCCTCTTAAGCACATTCTCGTCGGCATGGATCTTATCAGCGCGGCGGCAAGTTGTTCCCTGTCCGCGTCCGAGGTGATATCGCAGCAGGTCAACACCTGTTCGGGCGCGGAAAAATACAGCGCGTTTCTTACCGAATCGCCATCGGCGGCGGTCAACATTCCTCTCGCGGCACAGCCGAGCCCCGCCGCCGTACTGCCGATAACGGTATCCCGACGGGCGGCGAGTATCTCATCGGCAAGCGAAAGCCCCGCGCCTTCGGGCAGCAGGATATGCCCCGCACGGTATTCGCGTATCACTTCGCAGACGCTTTCGGCAGACCCGCAGTCGGAAAGGTTCAGCCGAACCGCGGGGGTCATGCCGCTGCCGAGAATTTCAGCCGACACCGCCGCCGATACTTTCGCGGTATCGACACGGAAATAATTGCAGCCGACTTCCGCCGCCTTTCCGATCAGCGCGGGCAGATATTCGGGCGGGCAGTCCGAGCCGTCGAAAAACACGCCGAGCATTTTGCTGTCGCGGGTCTTTCTTCTCACGGCGCGGCGGAAACGGGTAAGCTCCCCGAAAGCGCCGTCAGCGTCCGCGGAAACGGAAATAAGGCACTCCCCGCCGTACTGCGGCAAAAGAAGCACCCCTCTATCTTTTTCACTGATAAACTCGGCGGAATTGTCGCTCTGCCATGCAAGAACATAGCCGCCCGTCTGACACCGCACATGACCGCAGCGACCGCCGCTCATCGTCACGACCTCCGTTTCTGCGGGAAAAGTCAGCCGCAGACCGAGCCTGCGCATATCGCCCTTTGTTTCGACCGCCACAGCAGATATGCCGTTAATAAATCTGAACCGCGTGACGACCTCCGCGCCCGTTTCGTCCGTCTGCGTTACGCCTATGATCCTGCCCTTCTGATCGTTCGTGTCGGAAAAGTCCTTAAAGCGCAGCCCGCCGTCATCAAGCATGGGAGCGCCGCCGTCCGTGCCGTGGAGATCGGCTGCGGTTATCAGCGGCGAAAAACGTGTCAGACATATCTTTCCCCCGCTGCCGATCTCAAATACCATATAGATGCCGTTCTCACTGATTTCGATACATTTCATCAGCCTTTACCCCTTACACAAAACATAACAGCACGCCTATCACTATTGCAACGGGTATCAGCAGACAAAGATACAATCCGATCTTTGTCGGGATACTTGCTGCCGCGTATTCTTCCTTTGTCATCAATACCGCGTAGGAAAGCCTGCCGATGAGCGTAAGTATCAGCGCTATTATGAAAAGCGGCAGCGATATACCGAATATTGTCCCGAATATGCTGTGAAAGTTGATGGTGAACATAAGAATGATAAATATATAGCCCGCCGTCCATGCCATCACCGTAAGCAAAAATATCTTCATCAGCCAAATAAAAAACTTTTTCATGATAATGACCCGCTTTCAGTATTTCAGACCGAAGAATTCGTATTTCATATCACGCGGAGCTTTGTTCGGCTCGCCGCTTATCCACATGATAATATCGGTATAGGTGCCGCTGTAAGCCTGCTGATATATATTGAAGATCTGCTGATCGCCGTTCTCGATGATATCAAATCTTTCCGCCTTGATATCGGTATTGTTCTCAATATCGAAACCGCCGAAAGCGCTTGCGTAATACCCCGAATTTTTGTCAGCCTTGCCGTTAAAAAGTTCAAGTCCCGTCAGCTTGTCATAAGCGCTCTCTCCGCAGATAACTATCTGATACCCGATGGATTCTCTGCCCTCGCCGCGGAAAATATCGTTTGTCATAACATTCAGAGCGCGATAAAGCTCGTCTGCCTGCCATATTTCGGGGTCTTTTATGAATATAAGGAAGTCACTGTGGCAGATCGGGTCGCGTAAGAGCTTGTACTCGCAGTTGTCCGAAAGGATCTCCGCAGCTTTATCCATGCAGTGCTGAATATCTTGTTTTGTGGCAAGAGCGTTCTGATAGCTGTTGTAGCCTCCGTTATCCCGCGGGATATATCGTCCGTGATTGTCATAGGTGAACTCCTGTGAAAAATAAATATCCTCTTCATTATCGTAGCAATAGCAGTTCGCGGAGGTAGTATTGCCGAACCGGCTGCTGTGTTCTTCATTGTTTTCGATTATCACGGCATTTGGATAAGTCTGCGAGATATAGTCCTGCGGGAATGTTTCGTTATATTTTTTTGCGCTTTCCTGTTCGATAAAGTATGCCGTTCCCGAAAGAAAAGTCACTGCCCCGAGCGTTGCGAGTATCCCCTTTATCACTTTATTCATAACAGCAGACCTCCCGCGATCATGTTAATTATTTTGCTGATTACAGTATACAACATTTTCACGGCGTTTGCAAGGTGTCCGATGTCATTTTATCGGGTGACAATTGTCATTACATGAAAAAGTGAACAGTTAAGGTGCGTCTGCGGAGAGGACACCTTAACTATTCACTGTTTACTGTTCATTATTCACTTTTTCCGGCGCTCATATTGACCGCCCTTTCGCCGCGCTCCATACTGTCGGCAAATATCCTGATAATATGCTTCGGCTCGGAATACTGCCCGATCGACGCCATTACGAGCGCCCGCCGCGTAAAATCGGCGTGCTTACCGAAAAGCTGTCTGTCCATATGAAAACCGTATTTGTCGGAAAACTCGCACGCGAATGTCATTATCGTCCGCGTGTTGCCCTCGCGGAACGGATGTACCTGCCACAGCGCCGCAACAGCGCCCGCGAAGCGTTCGGCACGTTCTTCGATCGGCAGCGAAGCCCAGTCTGTCGCGTGAAAGGCGGCTATCGCCCGCCGTGCCTCCTTTGCTATCTCGGTAGGGTAGGTGTAAGTCACCGAAAGCCCGCCCAACACCTGTTCGTTCTTGCAGATGTCCGAGCGCCGTTCATGCCCCGCCCATTCGTAGATATCGCCGAAGATAAACCCGTGCATACGTTTCAGGTGGTCGTAATCGAAATCGCCCGTAACACTTTTTATCTGTGCGAGTCTGATAAACGTTATAGCGCTCTCGGCTTTTTCGAGCTCACTCTCCGAGCGAATACCGAGCTTATTGATAAGCACCTCGCTGTCGGGATAGCAATAGCTGTCCTGCCGAAATTTACGCATACTTCTGTTTATAGCCGCGAATTATCATCTCGGCGATCTCTTCAAGTTCCAGTCTGCCGTCGATATACTGTCCCGCAAGCTGCATGACCTCATCGGACGGTGCGGCGCTGTCAAGCCTGCAAAGCGAATAAGCGTCTTTGATGATCTGTTCCCTCTGCGCCCTTGTCGTTTCGGAAGTCATAAAAGCCCCTTTCCTTTCTGTCACGATCACACTCTCCCTTAATTTTATTATATAATAATTATACCACATTTCAGTGAAAAAATCAAGTGCCAAAAGCTCACGCGAAAAAATATAAATGAGCATTTACGCAAAGTGAGGGCAAAACCAAAAGTCTTAGGAAGGGGGTGTGGGGAGACAACCACTGACACAGAAGTTTTAAAACCCATTACAACGTATAGACAGTATAGCGGATCAATTAAAGGAGCTGTTTGCATGATTGCGGCATGAACTACGTTCATATAAACAAGTTTGTGCCGCATTCATGCTACAGCCTCTTTTATTTCTGCTCTTCCAAACACCATATATAATAACATTTTTACACCTAAATGTCAAGCATATACACAGACATAGTTCCATTTATTCGTGTGAATGTAGAGAGTATCTGCCGTTTGGTCTTTCTACACGGTATTTGCTGAACATCATAGACACTCTCACCAATAAGAAAGTAACCCTTGTCGATCGAGAATATTGACACAGCTACTCCAAGCGGAAAGTTTATACTCACCGTGTTCGCCGCTATAGGCTTTTTTGAATAAGTGTGGTATAATAAAGTAGGGGTGCGCCAGTTCGGTGCAGATAAGACAGCGCGGTGAAAGTCCGCGTCCGGTAAAGTCCAGCAAACAGCAGGTAGCGGTAAAGAAGTTTTCAAGGAATCATTGTAAAAGACAGGTACCAGCAAGCTAATAAATTACTGAAAGGATGCTTACAATAAGCATAATGCGAATTATTAGGCATAAAATGTACTCTATGCTGTTTATTATTTGTTATAGTTTTTTGCTGGATTTATAATAGAATTTTTACAATCTGTACAAACAAACTCATCTTAGCTATATTGACAAAAATATATAACAATGATATAATTATATTGGGTATTTAGATG
>JAILFF010000291.1 GCA_024697705.1 Ruminococcus sp. | reverse complement strand
TGGAAATCCATATGACAATGCTTTAGCTGAAAATTTCTTTTCTATCCTCAAAACAGAGTGCATTTATAGAACGAAGATAAAGACATTCGAGGAAGCTCGAAAAATGATTGATGATTACATTTACTTTTACAATCATCAGCGCATTCAACTCAAAACAAAACTGACTCCGCTTGAATTGCGAAGCCAGTTTGTTGCTTGATTCAATTATCCATAGGGGCTTTTTTGTGCTGTACGCACAATGTGGGGCGGTTCACAAGTCAGCTTCGGGATTCTTTTTTCTATCAAACGTGTCCTCAACAATTCGGTCGTAAGTTGGTCGTAAATCTTGCCTGTCGGGTCATAAACCCCGCGTATTTACGACGTTTCTCAGTCTATTGACTTCATCGTCGGGAACAGCAAAACATCCCTTATCGCCGGTGAATTGGTCAGCAGCATGACCAGTCTGTCAATTCCGTAGCCGATACCGCCTGTGGGAGGCATACCAATCTCCAGTGCGCGGAGGAAATCCTCATCGGTGCGGTTGGCTTCCTCGTCGCCCTGCGAAAGCGCCTCCTCCTGTGCCTTGAAACGCTCGCGCTGGTCGATGGGGTCGTTGAGCTCGGAGTAGGCGTTGCACATCTCCCAGGTGTTGATGAACAGCTCGAAGCGCTCAACGTAGTCGGGCGCGTCGGGCTTGCGCTTTGTCAGCGGAGAGATTTCTATCGGGTGGTCGGTGATGAACGTCGGCTGGATCAGATGCTCCTCGACAAATTCCTCGAAGAACAGATTGATGATGTCGCCGCGCTTGTGACGCTCCTCGAACTCCACATGGCGCTCCTTGGCTATCGCCTTTGCCTCTTCGGTGGTCTTGATCTCTGCAAAATCCACGCCGCTGTACTTCTTTATCGCCTCGACCATCGTCATTCGCTCGAAAGGCTTACCGAGATCAATGATCTTGTCGCCGTAGGGGATAGACGTAGTTCCGCATACCTCATTTGCAAGATGTCTGAACATCGTTTCGGTAAGCTCCATCATGCCGTGATAGTCGGTGTACGCCTGATAAAGCTCCATCAGCGTAAATTCGGGGTTGTGCCTTGCGTCCACGCCTTCGTTGCGGAAAACCCTGCCTATTTCGTATACTCTTTCAAGACCGCCGACGATAAGTCTCTTTAAATAGAGCTCCAGACTGATACGCAGCTTTACGTCCTCGTCGAGAGCATTGTAGTGCGTCTCGAAGGGTCGTGCGGCGGCGCCGCCCGCGTTCGATACCAGCATGGGGGTCTCGACCTCCATGAATCCGCGCTCGTCAAGGAAACGGCGTATCGTCGAGATAATCTTTGAACGCTTGATAAAGGTCTCCTTTACCTCGGGATTGCAGATAAGGTCGGTGTAGCGCTGTCTGTAACGGGTGTCCTGATCCTTCAAGCCGTGCCACTTTTCGGGCAGCGGGAGAAGGTTCTTTGAGAGCAGTGTGAAGCTTTCGGCGTGTACGGAGATCTCGCCCATCTTGGTGCGGAAAACAAAGCCCTTGATGCCGACGATATCGCCGATATCGCCCTTCTTGACATAGCGGTCGAAGCTCTCCTTGCCTACCTCGTTCATGCGGACATAGACCTGTATCTTGTCGGACTTGTCGCGCAGGTCGATAAAGCTTGCCTTGCCCATCATGCGCTTGGACATCATTCTGCCTGCGATAGTTACGTTTACGCGGCGCTCGTCGAGCAGTTCAACAAGCTTTTCGAGATCTTCGGGACCTGCTATGTCCTTGCAGGCAGCCTCGCAAGCCTGATACTTTTTCTTGGCTTCGGCGCAGCTGGTGTCTACGTCAAACTTGGTTATCTCGAACGGGTCGCAGCCGTCAGCCTTCAATGCGTCGAGCTTTTCCATTCGTATCTTCTTGTAGGAGTTGACCTCCTCCTGTGTAAGCTCCCGTTCCTCTTCGGGAAGGGAAGCGTTCTCATTTACTTCGCTCATTTATATATTCCTTTCAAATCAAAAGCAGTTTTTATGTTATTTAAGCGGGGAGCCGCTGTCACGCGATTCCCGCAGGGCGCGGGCAAGTATGCCTGTCAGGTCGCAGCCCTTGCCTGTAACAAAAAACGGACAAGTCGTGAATATCGCTGTTTTATCGTTTCCGCAAATCCGACAATTACTTGTTCTTTCTCGAAATTTCAAGGACCTCAAGTCTCATGGTGCCGCCGGGAGTTTCTACCTCGAAGAAGTCGCCGACCTTCTTTTTGAGAGCCGCCTTTCCGATAGGGGAGTCGTCGGAGATCTTGCCGTTATCGGGGTCGGATTCGATGGTGCCGACGATCTGATACTCTCTTATAATGTTGCGGTCCATGAATTTCAGCTTGACTACCGAGCCGAAACCTACCTCGTCAACGGAGATATCGTCGTCATCGACTACGACCGCCTCGCGGAGAGTCTGCTGCAAGTCCTCGATCTCCTGCGCAAGCTTTGCCTGTTCGTTTTTAGCCTCGTCATACTCCGCATTTTCGGAAAGGTCACCGAACGAGCGAGCTTCTTTCAGCTGCTCCGCAACCTCTTTTTTCCTTACGGAAATGAGATATTCAAGCTGTTTCTCCAGTTTTTCCTTGACCGCTCTGGAAATCGTATTTGCCATAGCAATTTCTCCTTTACAATAAATAATATAATAATTGACATATTTAGCAGGCGCGTATGCCTTATCCTATTATTATAATACAAATCTGCGCAGTTGTCAATAGAATTTTTTCAATTGAAACGCAAATCGTTTTTGCACAGAAAAAACCCGTAATACCATCAAAAACGAGATATTACGGGATTTAATTGGCTGGGGTAGAAGGATTCGAACCTACGGAATGGTGGAGTCAGAGTCCACTGCCTTACCACTTGGCGATACCCCAATATCATATTTTACAGCTGGGATAACCGGATTCGAACCGATGGTGAAGGAGTCAAAGTCCCTTGCCTTACCACTTGGCTATATCCCAGTATCTCTGCTGTATTTCACTGTGTCTTGCGTGATTCAGCTTAATTATTATAGCACATAATTTTGAGCTTGGCAAGGGGGTAAAGCGTGAATTTACAAATTGTTTATAAAGTTAATATTTTGTTCAATAACGACGTTTAATTTTGTAGAATTTTTTAATTTTCTCTGTTCATGCGGTTGACTTTTCGATTTGAATGTGCTATACTATGTAGTGGCGAAAAGCGGTATAAAAAGCCGTGATAACGCACTATTTTATATTTATAAAGGACGTGTTTCATCATGTTTAAAAAGTTTATGACCGAATTCAAGGAATTCGCGCTCAAGGGCAACGTAATGGATATGGCTATCGGTGTTATCGTCGGCGGCGCTTTCGGAAATATCGTTTCATCGCTGACCGATAACTTTATCAATCCGCTGATCTCGCTTATTACAGGCGGCGCCAAGAAAGACCCCGAAACAGGTGAGATACTTGTCAGCGCGGGTACATTCAAGATAGGCACCACCGAATTCGGCTACGGCAAATTCCTTTCGGCGGTCGTTAACTTCATTATTATAGCGCTTGTGCTTTTCATTCTGCTTAAAGCTATAAACGCTGCGACCTCAAAGGCTGCCGCTCTCGCAAAGAAGCCCGAGGAAGAGCCCGCTCCCACCACCAAGGCTTGTCCATACTGCAAGACCGAGATCAACATCGAGGCGGTACGCTGCCCCAACTGCACTACTATCCTTGACGAATCAAAAGTGCCTGTTTCGCTGGCGAAATAACTAACATAGCTCACGAACGGATTTCCGCAAGCCGCAGAAGTCCGTTTTTTTGTGCAAAAAATTTTTTTGCCGTGAAAACGCTTGCATTTCATTGTCCGATATGGTATAATAAAATGTAACACATTCTTATTTTTGCGAGGTGCTTTATGGATATTTCTGTAAGATACGCCGAACGCAGTGAGCTTGAAGAGATCAACCGCCTGCGGGCTCAGGTGAACGATGTCCATGTGAACGGCAGACCCGATATTTTCCGCGCCGGCTTCAACGAAGCGCTGCAAAACCATGTATACGACGTTTTCGACAGCGACGACGGAGACGTTATTGCGGCGGTCTGCGGCAGTGAGATATGCGGCTTTGCCACGGTGAAGTATATCATAAAGCCCGAAAGCCCGTACAGCCTTGAAAGACGTTTTTATCAAATAGAGGAATTCGGCGTGGACGAGCATCACCGCAGAATTGGCGTTGCGACGGCGCTTGTTGACTTCTGTAAGAACGAAGCACGGGCGAAGGGCTTCGACCGCATCGAGCTTGACTACTGGGCTTTCAATGAGGGCGCGGAGAAATTCTACGAGAGTGTGGGATTCCGCGTTTACAGGAAGTATACCGAGATGTTTGTTTGAATCGTGAGGAATATCAATGATCGAATTAACGCTGATAACGGATACCGATAATTACAGGAAGGCTTTGCAGGATATTTATGAAGAATCGGTTCCGCATTTTATGGAGGTCGAGGGAAGAAAGCCCCTGTCTCCGTTTGAAGATATTTACGAAACGGCGCCCGAGATACCGAGAGAGTTTCCCGCGAAATGCTTCGCGTTTGTCTGCGGCGGAGAGGCTGCGGGCTACTGCTGGGTGATGGAAGTCGAGCCCGACGATCTGTATTACATTCTCGAATTTATCGTGGGTGAAAGGTTCAGAAAACAGAAGATCGGAACAAATGTTTTAAAGCTGCTCGATAAAATGTACAATAAAAAGTTCGGCTATTCGGAGCTTCTTGTTTCCGCGAAGAATTATATGGGGCTGAATTTCTGGGTGAACAGCGGATATACGCAGATAACGGCTGTTTTTCCGCCCGAAGCACAGGGGACAGAGTCAACAGAGCTTAATTTGAGAAAGGCAATAAAACAGATATCGGATAACACTTGAACGCAAATAACCCGATCATCTAACGTCTTGTTTACCAAGACAATAGCTATACTGTCGTTAAAACATAGTTATCTTTTATCTTCTATCTTTTATCTTTTAGAATGGGGTGATTTTATGACCGACCTTAGAAAGATCGTGACCGAATGTGAAAACTGCATAATCTTCCGCGATGTCGTAAGGAACGACGTTGTGAGCAAGCTTATCGAGACTATTTTCAGTCTGAGCGGGCTTGATATCGACGACGACAATTACCGCCGCCTTGTCATGCGCAATTACTGCGGTTTCATCGAGAATCTTTACGAGGAGACCGAGAACCTTACGCAGTACGTCCTTGACCGAATCCTCGAATGTGACAACA
>JAILFF010000238.1 GCA_024697705.1 Ruminococcus sp. | reverse complement strand
TTAGGAAGGGGGTGTGGGGGAGAACCCTTCTTCAGAAGGGTTTCCCCCACAAAGCCTACGACTGAGGAAACCCATTCGGAGAAAGACAACTGAACGGTTCAAAAATAAAATCGGCAATTCATAAAAAAGCCCACAAAAAGGCGCAAGCGAATGATTCTGCAAAATTGAGCGAGAACAAGAGAATTGCCGATTTTATTGCACGGAAGAGCGAAGCGATTTCCGTGCAACGAAAGCTCGGGACGCTGTACTTTTCTGACGGAGGTGGAAATCTTATTTGCGAAAATCGCTGCGCTCTTTCGCAAATTAAAATCGGCAATTCGCTTGTTCTTGTACTGACTTTTGATTTATTTGTCCGCGCCTTTTTGTAGGCTTATTTAGAAATTGCCGATTTTATATTTTTTCGGAAATGCTTCTTGCTATTTCTTATGAGACTTGTTGGGTGCGGCTTTGTGGGGGAAACCCTTCTGAAGAAGGGTTCTCCCCCACACCCCCTTCCTAAGACTTTTGGTTTTGCCTTCACTTTGCTTAAATGTTCATTTGTACTTTAAAAGCAAATAACGGTGTCAAGGGTTCAGCACCCATTGACACCGTTTTCGTTTTTTATTTTTGGTGTATTATATCTTCACAGGCTTGATCGCCCAGATATTCTCCGCGTAATCCTTGATCGTTCTGTCGGACGAGAACTTGCCCGCGCTGCACATATTGAGCCAGCACTTCCGCGCAAAGCCGAGCTCGTCGCGGAACTCGCGGTTGACTTTCAGCTTCGCCTCGACATAGCTTTCTAAGTCGCCGAGCAGATAATAATGGTCGGGAACGTGCCATGAAGCTCCGTCCGTCAGCGAAGCATACAGCTCCTTGAAGGTGCCTTCCTCGCCCGGATGCTCAGCCTCCTCGCAGTCGAAGAAGCTGCCGTCTATCAGCTTGTCGAGGACGCGCTTGATCTTCGGGTCGGCAAGGTACTCACGCGGGTCGTACCTCGGCATGATCTTTTCGAGGTCTTCCACTCTCGCGCCGAAGATGTAGTTGTTCTCTTCGCCCGCTTCTTCCGCTATCTCGATGTTGGCGCCGTCGAATGTGCCGAGAGTTACCGTGCCGTTCAGCATCAGCTTCATGTTGCCCGTGCCGCTTGCCTCCGTGCCCGCTGTGGAGATCTGCTCGCTTATGTCCGAGCCCGCTACAAGCTTTTCCGCGTAGCTGACATTGTAATTGTTGACAAATACCACTTTGAGCTTGCCCGCGACTGCCGGGTCGCTGTCGTTTTCTATCATTTTGGCGATGTTTTCTATGAAACGTATGATCGCCTTTGCCCTGCGGTAGCCGGGAGCCGACTTAGCGCCGAAGAAGAACGTCATCGGCGTGAAATCGGTAATGCTGCCGTCCTTCAAGCCGTAATAGATGTAGAGTATCGAGAAGGCGTTCAGCAGCTGGCGCTTGTACTCGTGCAGGCGCTTGATCTGCGTGTCGAAGATCGAATCGGTGTCGATCTCGCACCATTTGTATCTTCCGTCGTTTTCAACTGCCTCCGCTGTGTACATATATTCGGCAAGCTGACGCTTCTTGGTCTTTTTGATCTCGATGAATTCGCGGAGAACGCCCTCGTCGTCGGCGAATTTCTTAAGCTTCGCCAGCTCGTCCAGATTCTTCACCCAGTCCTCGCTGCCCAGAAGCCTTGTGATGAGCGCCGAAAGCTCGGGGTTGCAGAGCCTTAACCAGCGGCGCTGCGTGATGCCGTTAGTCTCGTTTAAGAAGCGCTCGGGGTAGATCATATACCAGTCGGCGAGGGTGCTTGCTTTGAGTATCTCGGTGTGGATAGCCGCCACGCCGTTTACATGGCTGCCGACGTAGCAAGCCATATTCGCCATGCGAAGCTTGCCGTCGCCGATGGGTGCCAAGTTCGATATCTTCTTGCGGTCGATGCCCTCCTTCTTCCGGGCGTACATCTCCGCCTTGAAATGCTCAGAGATCATCAGGCAGATGTCGTAAATGCGCGGAAGAAGCTTCGCCACGATGCGGGTATCCCACTTTTCGAGAGCCTCCTGCATTATCGTGTGATTGGTGTAATTGAATACCTTCTGCGCGATGTCGAACGCCTTTTCAAACGTGTAGTCCTCTTCATCAACGAGTATGCGTATCAGCTCGGGGATAGAGATGACGGGGTGAGTGTCGTTTAACTGTATCTGCACGAAATCGGGCAGCGTGTCGAGGGTGTCGTGAACGATCTTGTGCTTTTTGACGATATCCTGCACCGAAGCCGAAGAGAAGAAATACTCCTGCTTTAAGCGGAGGATACGCCCGTCCTCGAAGCTGTCGTTCGGGTAAAGTACGGCGCTGATGCTCTCGGCTTGGGCGCGTTCGGTGAAGGCTCCTACGAAATCGCCCGCGTTGAACTTCTCGAAATCAAATTCGCAGAGCGCCTCCGCCTGCCACAGACGAAGCGTGCCGACGTTTTCCGTTCCGTAGCCGATAACGGGCATATCGTAAGGCACGGCGCGAACGCAGCTGTCGGCATATTCGACGATCACGGCGTCCTCGTCATGGCGCACAGACCACGGGTCGCCGTAGCGCTGCCAGTCGTCGGCGTCCTCCTGCTGACCGTTTACGCCGTCGATAGTCTGCTTGAACAAGCCGTACTTGTAGCGTATGCCGTAGCCGTCGAGCGGCAGATCGTGTGCAGCCGCCGAGTCAAGGAAGCAAGCCGCAAGCCGCCCGAGACCGCCGTTGCCGAGCGCCGCGTCCTCGATCTCTTCAAGCTCCGCGAGAGAGCGCCCAAGCTCCGAGAAAGCCTTTTCGGCGGTATCGGTCAGCCCCGTACACAGCAGATTGTTGTAGACGGCTCTGCCCACGAGGAACTCCATAGAGAGGTAGCAGGCGCGGCGGTTTTCAAGGTGAGCGGCGCGGCTCTGATTCCAGTTCTCGGCGATCTCGCTCATAACAGCGTCTGACAGCACGTCGTGAAGCTGCGGCGGTGTAGCCATGTCGGGCATGATGCTGTATTTCTCCTTCAAGCCCTCGATTATTTTTTCTTTAAGTGTTTCGGTCGTTATATTGTTCATGTTCTAAAACTCCTTTTTAAAATTTGAACCTCTGTTTTCATCACCTGATAATAAAATACACTATCATCCAAATAGGGATACCGAGGATTGCGCTCGCTGCGTTTGCCGTCAAAGCGTAACTGTCGGCGCGTTTCGGCTCCTTCGGCGTGAGCAGCCGCGAATATATGAATGCTTCGACCGCCGCTATGAGTATCTCTATAAGCACCATAAATCCGCCCAAAAAATTCAGCAGAATGTAAAGGGTCATCTGCGTACAGAGGTTCGTCAGCAGAAAGACCTGACCGTTCTTACCGTCACGCAAACGGTATTTGAAACAGAGCAGCACTACCCATTCAATGAACAGCGTAAAAAGGAACGTGACCGTGAATCTTACGATGTGCGGCACGGCAATACGCATTTTATCTTCGCGCAGAGTTCCCGCCGCCGCGTCGTAGGTCACTTCGGAGTTGTACGCTCTGACCTTTATCTTCTCCGAGACGTATATCTGTCCGCTTTCGGTGATTATGATAACGCGGAAAACATCGGGGGTCATGTAGCCGTAGCTGAATACGCCGTCGCCCTCTGCGAAACGAAAGCTGTTGCCGTCAACGGGAACGTTTATCCGCGCTTTCATGCCGTCGTCGCTTTCGTACTCGAACAGCCTGCGGAGCATAGTCTCACGCGGTTCGCCAAGCCCATAATCCCAATATTCTTTGTATTCGTAATCCTGCAACAGGTCAATAATGTAAAGCTCGTCGGGCGCGTTTTTCACAGTCAGCTTTATGCTCGGCTTGGGTCCCATGTCGGCGCTTGCACGGATAGCGTTCGTGAAAATCAGTGCGAAAATGAGCAGTATAACGGCGAAGGGCTTAACGTACCTTACGCGCTTATCCAATTATTTCACCTTCTTAGCCTTTTGGGACTTGGTCGGCTTTTCCGGCTCGGGTTCGGGAACGATACGACCGTATGTCTCGGTAAGACTGCGTATGCGCTCAGCAAGCTCGTCTGTCAGCTCGCCGCCGACCATTCGCCACTGCCAGTTGCCGCCCACCGTCGAGGGGATATTCATTCTCGCCCACGAATCAAGCTCCAAAAAGTCCTGCATCTGTGCGACGGCGG
>JAILFF010000180.1 GCA_024697705.1 Ruminococcus sp. | reverse complement strand
ATGAAAAAAGCAGTATTCTACGGGCGCTATTCATCGGCTAATCAGACCGAGCAGTCTATCGAAGGTCAGCTGCACGTCTGCGAGAAGTACGCCGCCGAGAACGGAATCACGATCGTTAAGCAGTACATCGACCGTGCTCTTTCCGGCACGACCGACAAGCGCCCGCAGTTCTTGCAGATGATCGCGGACAGCCGGCACGGCGGCTTTGAAATGGTGCTGGTGTATAAGCTCGACCGCTTCGCCCGCAACCGCTATGACAGCGCCCTTCACAAGAAAAAGCTCCGTGACAACGGCGTTCGCGTTGTGTCGGCGACCGAACCGCTCTCCGACACGCCGGAGGGCATTATTTTAGAGGGTATGCTTGAAAGCATTGACGAGTATTTCTCGGCGGAGCTTTCCCGCAAGGTCACGCGGGGTCTGCACGAAAGCATTCAGAAGGGCTATTACATCAGCACATCAACGCCGCTCGGCTACAAAATTGTGGACAGAAGGCTTGAACTTGACTCCGAAACGCTGCCGATAATACGTCGCATTTTCGCCGAGTACGCCGACGGCAAGCCGGTCAACCGAATTGCGAACGAGCTTAACGCCGAAGGTCTGACCGCGAACGGACGCGCTTTCAAGCCCGACACGATGCACCGCTGGCTCTGCAACGAGCTTTTCGTCGGGCGCTATCATTACGGCGAGCTGACAATGGACGTCCCCGCCGCGATAGACACGCGAACCTGGGAGCGCGTCCGGGAGCGCAAGGCAGAAGCGCGGACACGTTTCCGCGAACGCACTCCCGATTTCCATTACTTCATGACCGGCAAAGCTGTCTGCGGCGTGTGCGGTAAGCCGCTCTGCGGACACCCGACCAAGACCAATTATAACTATTATTATTGCCGTAACTGCCGCAAGCACCTGATACAAGCCGACAAGCTCCACGACAAGATCAGGTACGCGCTGTTTGAGTACATGACCCCCGACAAGATAAAAGAGCTTGCCGCCGCCGCGTATTTGGAGTATCAGAACGCTCAGCCCGCCGACCCGACAGTACCGCTCCGTGCCGAGCTGAAATCGGTCAAAACGAAGATCGAGAACGCGACTGCCGCTATACTCTCGGGGCTTGACAGCTCCGCCGTCCGTCAGGCTCTCACCGAGCTTGAAACCCGCCGCGCCGTACTTGAAAACGAGATCGCGGGCATGGAAGGGCTTTCGCCGATATTCACGCAGGAACATTTTGAATACGTCCTGTCGCAGGTGCTCGAATACTCGGTCGAGGATATCGAGAGACTCGTGAATATCCTTGTAGACCGCGTGATCGTGACGAAAGAGCAGGTCATTATCTGCATAAACCTCACCGATACAAACAACGACCCGCCGCTTGAGCGCGTGTGCATTGAGAGGACGGGAGAGTAGGCGTGTCAGTGTCTTGCCGTGCGTAGCTAAGGCGGTTCTCCTTGTGACTAACCAGGGTAACGTCCTTTTCGGTAAGTGTGTCGATGATATTCAGCAAGTCTTTCGTAGATCGTCCCAGACGGCTGATACTCTCGATGTAACCTGTTCAAGACAAAAGCTGAGTTTTTGTATCAGGTAATGATCTTCAAGCGGCAGGAATCAAAGAACAAGATACTTGATTTTCTCGGAGATCAGGGAAAGCTGTCCCGTGGGGGGCTTAATGCCTATCTTCATTGGCTTGCCGATGAAGATCCGAATATTTTTTCTTATCTGGACGAACAGCATATTCGCTGGCTGGTGTCCAAGTGGCCGCCCGAGTATATGGAAAATGAAGGCAACGACCAAAAGACAGCCTTTCATATCATATCACTCCTTGCCGACCCGAAGGAAAACCCGAACTGGCAGTTATTCTGTAATTATCTGAAACTGATAGCTTTGGCACTGAACGGCAAGGAATACCTTATCCCCGATGCGACCGGGGAGCTTATCGACGATCTTATCAATGCAGCGTGCGACAGCATATCATATTGATGTAAAATGTATATGATGGTTTAACCGGAAATACCTCCTCACAAAACGGAGCGTGAATGTCTCGGATGTTCCCGCGCTTTGCTTTCATCGAACACGGACGATTTCTGTTTCGCCACATATGCCAAAAGCGGACGGTTATATCGGTGAGATTTTCTTATAAAATTGACATTGATTTTGTTTGGAGAAAGTAGTATAATAATATAGAATGAAACAACGTTTCAATGCGCATATCAGTTAGCAATGACTAACCAAAAGGAGGTACCATGAAGAAGAAAACCGATCTTAAACTGCTTTTCAGAACTATGGGTGCGTTCAAAGCGACTATGGCTTTGAGCATAATATTTGCGGCGCTTTCGGCTGTTATGAATATTTACGCCTATACCCATATCTATCGGGCGGCTGATGAGGTCATAAAGCATATTTCTGATACGGCTGCGATCGATGCACAGCTCGTGAAACAGTGCGGTAAAGACGTAATGTTCTGCATCTGCGGGGCGTTCGGGCTTTACGGACTGTCTCTGCTGTTTTCGCATATAACCGCGTTCAGCACGGCGGCAAGGCTGAAAATAAGGCTGATAAAGCATATCGGGACTTTGCCTGCGGGATTTTTTGACGTCAATACCAGTGGCGGTCTGAGAAAGCTCATCGAGAAAAATACCGATATATCCGAAACGCTCATAGCCCATCAGATACCGAATACCACGCAGTCGGTCGTTCTGCCGATAGCATTCGGCGTGTTCATGTTCCGTTACAGCACGGCTATGTCGGTTGCCTGCATAATACCTGTTGTAGTGGGTTTCATACTGCTTATGTCTATCATGGCGGGCAGCGGCGGTGATTTCGTCAAGAAGTATCAGCAGGCTAATGCCGATATCTCAAATGCAGCTGTGGAATACGTCCGCGGCATACCCGTCATGAAGACCTTCGGGCAGACGGCGGAGTCGTTCAGGCGTTACAAGGACGCGACGGAGAGCTTCAACGAGTACGTAATGAAGTTCGCCATGTCGATGATAACGGCGGACAGCTCGTACAACACGGCGATAAATTCAATATTTTTCACTCTGCTGCCTGCGGCGGTCATGCTGTTCAATAAG
>JAILFF010000179.1 GCA_024697705.1 Ruminococcus sp. | reverse complement strand
TTTGTCATTTTTTCACGAAAAGCAGCAGGTATTTTCTCCCGACCGTGCATACAATTCCGCATTATGCACAATTACGGCAGATTTATTTCTGCGAATGTGCTGTTTGATGTTTGAAACAATTGATATTGACATTTAAAATATAATATGATATAATAATTAACACGGTATTACGGAGGAAATCGCTATGAACCGCAATTTTCAGCTTGAACTGGACAGGCTTATTTCGGGACTGGGGGACAAAACGCCCTCGCTCCTGCTGCACAGCTGCTGCGCTCCATGCTCGTCGTATACGCTCGAATATCTTACTCGGTATTTCAGCATCACGGTGTTTTATTACAACCCCAATATTTCACCGTCCGAGGAATTCTATAAGCGTGTTGCCGAACAGAAGCGGCTAATTTCGGAGCTGCCCGTCAAAAATCCCGTGTCGTTCATCGAGGGCGACTACGATTATTCGGAGTTTCTCGAAGCCGTCAGGGGCTTGGAGCATATACCCGAGGGCGGCGAGCGCTGCTTTGCCTGCTATCGTCTGCGCCTTGAAAAAACGGCTCGGCTCGCGGCTGAAACAGGCTTTGATTACTTCGCCACCACGCTTTCGATCTCGCCGTACAAGAACGCCGCGAAGCTAAACGAGATCGCCGGAGAACTCGGCGGCATATACGGCGTTTCGGCTTTGCCCTGCGACTTCAAAAAGCGCGGCGGCTACAAGCGCTCGATAGAGCTTTCTGCGATATACGGGCTTTATCGGCAGGATTACTGCGGCTGCGCGTTTTCAAAGCATGAAGCGGAGGAGCGCCGCGCTGCCCGCAGCATTTCAAACGATTAAGCCAGACGTGCAGAAGGCAGGGAGGGAGAGTTCCGATATGGGCAAAAAACGCAGACCGCTGACGATACTCGTTCCCGCCATGCTCGACGAGACTTTTGAGCTGCTCAAAGCGGCGTTCGCGTCGCGGCGGGTGAAAGTCGTTCTGCTGAAAAATTCCCGCGACATCATAAACACGGGGCTGGAATTCGTGCATAACGACCTCTGCTGCCCCGGCGCACTGATGACAGGGCAGCTTGTCAAAGCGCTCCGCAGCGGAAGGTTCGACCTCGAAAAAGAAAACGTGGCGTTTCTCTGCGCACAGGCGGGCGACGCCTGCCGCGGCTCGAACTACATTCCTATCCTGCGCCGTGCGGTGAAAAAGTCAGGCTTCGATATCCCTGTGCTTTCGCTGAATTTCTTCGGCATGGAGGAGGACGCACGCTTCGACATAACACCCGCGTTCCTTTTTAAAGCGCTGGCGGCGGTGATGTACAGCGACATTCTCATGCTGCTGAAAAATCAGACCCGACCTTACGAGCTTTCGCAGGGCGAGACCGACCGCGTTTACCGCGAATGGCTCATGCGGCTGAGGAAAGACATCTTTGCGGGCAGGAACATAAGCTTCTCTGCGATGAAGCGCACTTTTTCCCGCATAGCCGCCGATTTTGCAAAGATCGGGCTATCGAGCGAAAAAAAGACCCGTGTCGCAATGGTGGGCGAGCTTTACATGAAATACTGCGCGATAGGCAACCGCCGTTTGCAGGATTTTTACGAGAGCCGCGGCGCGGAGGTGCGCGTCAACGGCTTTTCGTGGTATGTGCTTTACTACATCGACAGCCACCTTTACGAGTTCTCGCCGATAATAACACTCGGCTACAAGGCGGCGGCGAAGATCATCGAGAACGTTCAGCGTTCGATGATAAAGGCGATACGCGGCGCGGGATTCGAGTGCCTTGACAGCTTCACCGATTTCAAGGCGAGAGCCGTCAGCCGAATACCCTGCCGCTGTACGACGGGCGACGGCTGGCTTATCGGCGCAGAGATAGTTAATCACGCGCTTTCGGGCACCGACCGCGTGGCTTGTGTACAGCCCTTCGGGTGTATGCCGAGCCATGTCTGCGGAAGGGGCTTGTACAGCTCGATACAGCGGCGGCTTGCCGATACGGGCGTCAGACTTGTCAGCATTGACTTTGACAGCTCGGGCAGCGATGTGAATATCTATAACCGTGCGGAAATGCTGATGGAAAATTACTGTCGCAAACTCCACTGACGCACCTGCAAAAGCAGACGATCCGAAGTACAGTTTTCAGAATTATGGTTGTGATGATATAAAAATCCCGGAATTTTTTCAAGGAGGAAATCTTGATGATAAGATTTAAAAACGGCAGGATATTGCCGATGACAAACGGCTGCGAGATCACCGAAGGAGAGGTCTGGACAAACGGCTCCAAGATATCCTTCGTCGGAAAGCCGACCGAAGAGCAGCTTAAGAACACCAAGTTCGACCGCGTGATCGACCTTGACGGCGATGTGATCATGCCCTCGTTCAAGAACGCCCATACTCACTCGGCGATGACCTTCCTGCGCTCCTACGCCGACGACCTGCCGCTTCAGAACTGGCTTTATACGAAGGTTTTCCCGATGGAGGCAAAGCTTACAGGCGACCATATCTACTGGCTTTCCAAGCTTGCTATCCTCGAATACCTTTCTTCGGGCGTGACCGCCTGCTTCGATATGTACTTTAACCCCGAGGACTACGTTCACGCCAATACCGAGTGCGGCTTCCGCACGGTGCTTTGCGGCTCGGTGTCGGGCGGCGCGGAAAATATCGAGCGCCTTGACAGCTGCATGAAACAGTTCAACGGTATCCACCCGCTTATCTCCTACCGACTGGGCTTTCATGCCGAATATACCGCCTCCCGCGAGCTGCTGGAGGGCATGGGCGAGCTGGTTAAGAAATACAAGGCTCCGGTCTCGACGCATAATTCCGAGACCGCGAAGGAAGTACGCGAGTGCGTGGAAAAATACGGCAAGACACCGACGGAGCTTTTCGACAGTCTGGGAATTCTTGATTACGGCGGATCGTCTTTCCATTGCGTACACTTAAGCGAAAATGACATGGATATTTTCGCCAAGCGCGGAATGTACGCCGTCACCTGCCCCGGCTCGAACTCCAAGCTGGCAAGCGGCATTGCGCCGATCTGCAAGTTGCTTGAAAAGGGCATACCGCTCGCGATAGGCACGGACGGTCCCGCTTCAAACAACTGCCTTGATATGTTCCGCGAGATGTTCCTTGTTACCGCTCTGCAAAAGCTCTCGCTGAACGACGCTGCGGCGTGTCCCGCAGGCGAGGTGCTGAAAGCCGCGACCGTCGGCGGCGCTCACGCAATGGGTCTTGACGACTGCGACGTTATCGCGGAGGGCAAGCAAGCCGACCTTATCGTCATCGACCTGAAACAGCCGAATATGCAGCCGCTCAATTCGATAGCGAACAACATCGTTTACAGCGGCAGCAAGACCAATATCCGCCTGACGATGTGCGCGGGAAGCATCCTCTACGAGAACCACTGCTTCAGCGTCGGCGAAGACCCCAAACGCATCTACGCCCGCGCCAATGAGATAATAAGCTCCATGCGCGATTAACGGATCAGCCAAAACCGAAAAACTTACAAGCACAGAGCAGCCCGACGGCGCTCTGTGCTTTTTTATTCGCAAAGCAAAAAACAGCCGTGAGCTTTCACGACTGTTTTTGATTTTTGTTTATAAAGACATTTTCCGAAACTCCTCGTCAAGTTCCGTTATCAGCTTGCAGACGGCAGTCACCTGACGCGAATCGGCTTTTTCTTCGCCGTAAAGCCTTTCCGCCACGATCTCCTCGCACCGCTCGCTAATCTTTTCCATGAACTTGCGAGCTTTGTCTGTCAGCCTGATGTTCACTACTCTGTGATTGACCTCGTTCTGCGAACGCTCGATAAAACCCATGCTCACAAGCTGTGAAACGGCTCTTGTCGCCTGCTCGTTGCTGGTATTGATGAGCTTCGCAAGCTCGGACATATTTAATGTTTTTCCTGATTCCATCGCGGAAAGGATCATCTGCTGAGTGCGCGTCGTGTGGATCTCGCTTTCATCGAAAGCCTGAAACACAGTGCCGCGAAGTTTATGGAACAAGCTTAGCAGATTTCCGCCGCATTTAGGTCTCTTATGCTTCTCCAAGTCGTGATTCCCCTTCCAAATTCTGATTCCAATACAGATGTGACCGCAAAAAGGCGGTATTTTAATACATTTCTTTATATATAAATATTATAACATATCCAATCAATTTGTCAAGGCATTTTCAGGACAAATAGCAATAAATGTTCTAATTTTGTATATTATACAAAATATGTATTTGTTTTTTTGTGAATTTTGCTTCGCTTTGTGAAACATCTTACAAAAATTCATCTGAAATCAACCGACTAATAATATTTATGTGGAGGCATATCAAAGCGGATACCGCAAAAATCGTCCGAATCACAGTTTTACGAGCCGTCCCGCACGCTTTTCGAGTATCAGCGCGAGCGCTATCTTTACGCAGTCGAACGCGATGAAAGGGAACACGCATTTTTTCAGCGCGTCAAACACGGTGATCTCCCCCGTGTTCCGCGTATAGAGCACCACGAACCACGCCGTCCCGAACGCATAGCAGACGATAAGTCCCGCGATAAGAGCGGCAGCCTTCACGCCGATATGCTCCGATTTTTCTCCCGCGACCTTTTTTACTGCGGCGGCAACAAGCGGACAAAGCAGAAAGCCCAGTATGTATCCGCCCGTAACGCCCGAAAGCACTCCAAGTCCGCCTTTGAAGCCCGCGAATACGGGCGCTCCCGCAGCCCCGAGCGCCAGCCAGACCGTTATAGCCGTCATGCTGCATTTTGTGCCGAGCATCAGCACTGCGGCAAAAACGGCGAAGGTCTGCATCGTTACGGGCACTCCGAGCGGTACCGATACCCACGAGCATACCGCCAGCAGCGCCGCGAATATCGCGCAGTAGGTCATCTCACGCACACTGTAAACCGACTTTTCCATATTAATAACTCCCCTTCGGAAAAATATTATCTTGTCAACCGATGCAGTAAATCAGGTTGACAAAGAATCGTCAAAAAAAGAGCCTCACACGGTGTGAGGCGGAAGATGAAATGAAATAAAACTATGTGTAGAACAAAAGAAAGGAGACAACAAAACGGATGTTAGTATCAAACATTACTGATTGATTGCCTTAACATCAATATTATTATATACCATTTTGAGCGAGTAGTCAAGCAGATTGAGGAAATATCTTAATTTGTTCAAATTTTTCGGCACTATGTACAAAACTGCGTTGCGGTTTTTATCCGATATTGCCGTTTTGCACCGAAAATCAGACCGAAAAAGTACGAAATACCGTACACTCATTTTCGCATTTGTTGATGAATTTTTCATATAAAACTCACGCTTGCAGATCCGTAAAATGCCAGCCCGCGTACATCGTCTTTACCGAATCGGTGAAAAGCTGCCGGAACGCGATCAGCCTTACGGGAGGAGCGGGGCGGGTGAAGTAGACGATGTGGCGTTTTTCGTTCACGCCGAAGTGCATACAAAGCATATACGTGCAGAAAAGCTCTCCGCCAAGGAAGATCAGCAGTATCCCGAACCCTACCGAATGTGCTCCCGCCCTGATGATATAACTGAGCTCGCCGGGGGTCTGCTCGGGGTGCTTCATCATATAGTAGAAGGTCTTTGCTGTCAGTCCGCGGTAGACGAAGGTAAATTCGTAGGCGTTCATGGTGCGCGAAGCGGCAAGCGAATCCTCCACCTCGTCGGAGCCCGAGCCCAATATCTCCTCGAAGCCGAAGTAATCCCACAGGCTTTCGGAATTTATGGTGTCGAGCTGTTCCGGGGTGAGCCTTCCTATTTTCTCGATGCTCATATTGTCAAGGATTATCGAAGCGGGGGCTTTGCGCATTGCGAGCATGAATTCCTCCGGGCTGGCGTAATCCTTTTCAAGCTCGGCGTAGCCGCCGTAGTAGTATTCGTCGGCGGGAGTGACCTTCATGTAGCGGTAGACGCTCATTTCGTAGTCGTGGCTTATGTAGAAGGCGTTGACGACCGGTATCGCCGCAATATAGCCGAGCAGCGTCAGCACGGTTATCATAGCGCGGTCGGTGCAGCCGACGAACGCCGTCAGGGTCTTGACCGTGAACGCCGCAAGCACGGAAAGCACGGCGGTCGAGAAGAACGCGGCGATGGAATAGACATTCGAGCCCGCGATCTGTATGAACAATATCCCCGCCAGCGCCGCCGAGCCGAAAGCCATGAGGAAGATCAGCAGCGGCATCAGCAGATAGACGGTGCTTTCCTCGTCGGTGTGCGGGCTGCGAAAGCTGAGTCCCGGCAGCTCGCGCATAGCAGCCCGAAGCTCCGCCAGCTTTTCCAATAACGCAGACATACTGCCTTTCCTCACCTCCCGCTTTTGTAAACATACGCTTATCAAATTATTATAACACGATTATTTAATCAAATCAATAATATTATATGAATTTTTCTGATATTATGAAGAAATACGGCGGAATTACGCTTTTTCAGCCGCCTGTTGATGAAAAAACAGGGCTGAGATACATTCTCCTGCCCTGTTTTTGAAAAATCCATATATTGCGGGGGCGGTGGCTTGCCGCGACCTGCGTTCTTTTGTATTTTACTCTATTATTCCGCCGCCGATAACAATATCGCCGTCATACATGACCGCCGACTGCCCTCTGCATACCGCCTTGTGCGGCTCGTCAAACTCGATCTGCGCTCCGCCATTCCCGAGCGGCGTTACCGTACAAGGCGCGTCCTGCTGATGATACCTCGTCTGCGCCGTGCATCTTATCGGCTTGTCAAGCTTTTCGAGCGATATCAGATTGAGCTCCCTGACAGTGAGCGTCCGCCGCATTGATTCCTGCGCCGTGCCCAGTATCAGCCGATTTCGCTCCGTGTCCTTGCCGACTACAAAAAGCGGCTCCGTCCACGAAATGCCGAGCCCCTTCCGCTGCCCGACCGTGTACCTGAAAAGCCCGCCGTGTTCGCCGATGACCTCGCCCGTTCCCGCAAGAACGACATCTCCGTGAGGCTGCGCACCCGCTCTTTCCTCGATGAACCGCCCGTGATCGCCGTCGGGAATGAAACAAATGTCCTGACTGTCGGGCTTGCGGGCGTTGATAAGACCGTTCTCGGCGGCGATGCGGCGTATCTCGTCCTTAGTCATCGCCCCTACGGGAAAGACCGTGTGCGCCAGCTGCTCCTGCGTCATGCCGTACAGCACGTAGCTCTGATCCTTGCGGCGGTCGGGGGAGCGTTTCAGCAGATATCTGCCCGTTTCACCGTCGCGCTCGATCAGTGCGTAATGCCCCGTTGCCACCATGTCAAAGCCCAGCAGCCGCGCACGGTCTAAAAAGCTGCCGAATTTCAGATGCTTGTTGCACTCGATGCAGGGGTTCGGCGTTCCGCCTTCAAGATACGTCCCGATGAAATTGTCGATAACGCGGGCTTTGAATTCGTCATCGAAATTAAATACGTGAAAATCTATCCCGAGCTTAGCCGCCACCGAGCGTGCGTCCTCGACGTCGTTCAGCGAACAGCAGGTCTTGCCCTGCGGTATGCCGATATCCTCGTTCGTGTAGAGGTGCATCGTAGCACCCGTGACATCGCAGCCCGCGTCGATAAGCAGCTTTGCCGTCACCGAGCTGTCAACGCCGCCGCTCATCGCGACGAGCACCCTTTTTCCTTCAAACCCGCTCAAATCGTTTCACCCCGCTTTTTTACGCAGTCGATGAGCATAAGCTCGGATTTCAGCTCGCCCTCGACGGGGTAGGTCTCTTTGAGCTTCATCGCGGCTTCGTATTCACCCGCGGCAGCCCGAGCGTCACGCTTGTATATCAGCTGATAGGCGTAAAGCTGACGGTGCTTGCCGATCTGCGTTTTGCCCGCCGCCTTCATGTATTTTTCCAGCTCCTTGTCGTAGAGCGCGTCTATCTCCTCCGCGGGAGCGCCGTTCATCACCTTGCAGAACATCAGCTCCGCCTTTGATTCAAAGCGGTAGATGTCGATGGGATTGTCCTCCCCCGCGCACTGTGCGAACTGCTCCTCGGCAGCCGCGAAATCGCCCTGTTCAATGTATTTTGCGCCCTTGACTATCTGCGTGATCGAGCCGAAAAGCCCCTCGCTGCCAAGCTCGAAAAGCTCGTCGGGTATCTCGGAGTAGGTCTTGCCCTCGTACAGCAGACCGTTCAGTCTGAGCTGCTTGTATATGGAAATCCTGTCGCCTACATTCTTTTTCATATTAAGAAGATTGTAGCCGTCGTTCGGCAGCTTTATGTTCAGCGGGATAAGATTGAACGCCCCCTGCATGACCGAAAAACCTCCGAGTATCACGAGCGCCGTCTTCACCCAATAATTTCCCGAAAGCAGACCGACAGTCAGAAATATTGCCGCCGTCAGCAGATTAAGTATCCCGCCGCCCGCGTGGTAGAGAATGAAAGGCGCTTTCTCGGGCTCGGGACATTCGGGAGGCATCATGATGCACTGACCGCCCGTTCCCGCGATGGAGAATTTCTTGATCTCCGTCCTGCCGTTTTTCTTGACAAACGTCAGCGACCCGACACGGAACGAAAGCAGCTTATAACCCGTAAGCAGCCCGAAAACAAGGTGACCTCCCTCATGGATTATGAGCGTCAGCCACAGCGAAACAAACAGCATGGCGAAGGAGTAGAACGTCTTGAAAAGCGCTTCGCCCGTGCTGACTTTTTCTCCTGCGTTCTGACCGCCCGAGCCGCCCGCGAGCTTTCCGATAAGTATTCCTCCCGCAAAGCAGACCGCCGTCATCAGCACGAAGATCAAGGCGGTTTGTATCTGCTTTTTCTTTTTGTTATCCATGTTATTTTATCCTTCCTTCTCGTCAATTTATCGGCTGTTCTGCTCGTACAAGCAAAACAGCCGTAATATATATATACTCAGATCTATACGGGAAGAGTCGCGCCGTCGAGCCTTATCCCGACCGAGATCATCTTCGCAAGAAATAAAAGCATCGCGCACTCGTCTTCCTGCCAGATACGGTGACTTCTCGGCTCGGCACAAACGATATACCCGTCTGTCTCCTGCTGCATACCCATTTTTGTGATAAGCACGGTCTCTATGCCGTGCTTATTCAGCACCTCAAAGAATACGGGAGCGTTCTCCTTTATGCCGTCGATATTGTTTGTACGGTAGATATCGTCCCTCATCAGCCGAATGATATCGGGTACGTCCTCGCAGAACTCGCCGTTCAGAACGGCATACATCTTATAGTTCGTATTTATATAGTACAGATCGCTTATCCCGACCTCGTCCATAAGCAGCGGCAGCACCGAATGGAATTTGTTCACAGCACCCGGGACAAGCTCCACCTGCCTTATTATCGACTGCATCATCTCGCAGATGCCGCGCCCCGCCATCTTTTTGATCTCTATGTCCTTGTGCTTTTCCAGGACATAGATAATGTAGCAATTTCTGCCCTTGCTCTTTCCGCGGTAGAGCGTCTTGTCGATCATCGAGAACAGCTCGTCGAAATCCGCCGCGTCGTCGGGGTAGGTAGCACAGCCGATCGTCCCCGTGACAAAGGGACTGCAATCCGCCAGATCATAGTTTCGGCGAAGCACCTTGCCGCTCGTGTACATCTCGCTGAAAAACGCCTTTTTTTCGTCGTAGGTAATGTGCTTAAGGTCGATCATGAGTATCTCGTCGCCGCCGAAACGCCCCACTACGCCGAATTCGTCCATAAATTCCGAAAGCGCAGCCGCAACGCCGCTCAACACTCCGTCACCCGCGGTGTGCCCGTAGGTGTCGTTTACGAACTTGAAATTGTCAAGATCGAGCATGATAAAGCTGAAAGGTATCTTTTTGGCTAAAAGCTCCTTTGCAAAACCCAGCATATACGGTCTCGACACCAATCCGGTCAGATTATCGGTGATATAGGTCAGCCCCGTTTTTTCGATCAGGTCTGCAAAATAAGGATACTTGATGAGCTGTTCTATTGTATACATTATCCCGATCCTTTCCGCACATTGTCAACTCTGCCGTTTGGTTTGATCTGCGCCGCATCAAGGGCGGCTTCGCTCTCGCCTTTTATTATATCACAAAAACATCCGCTTTTCAATGGATTTTTTAGAAAATTCATAATATACTAACGCATTATCGGCGTCTTTTATAAATCACTATCCACAATTTAAGGAAAAGATTGACGAAAATCATCTTTAAAAACGTTCATTTACGGACGGGCAAAACCAAATTACCGCGATGTGAAAATAATTATTGTATATTATTTGACATTTAATGAATTTGGTGCTATAATGTTAAGTGATATAGGATTTTCGGCGGTATACTGCCCGAAGTCCGCTAATGAAACGGGGGAACATCAATGCCAACATTTCTGGAATATCTGGAACGGTTCACAGCCGAAGAGCCCAATACCGCGATACTCTTTGACGAGACTCACTCAAAAGGGCTTACCTACGCGAAAATAGACGAGCTTTCGGGGCGCGTCCGCGCTTACCTTGAAGCTAACGGCATCGGGCGCGAGGATTTCGTGCTTATCGACCTGCCGAGAGGTGTAACGCCCATAATCGCGATGATCGGCGTGTGGAAAGCGGGCGCGGCATGGGCGCTCGTCGAGGACACCTACGCGCCCGAGCGCATAGAATATATCCGCAAGGACTGCGGCTGCAAGCTCGTTCTTGACGCAGCTGTATGGGATAATGTGCTTAAGACCGATTCCGTATCGGGGCACGTTTCCGCCGACCCTCACGACGCGGCTTACGCTATATATACATCGGGCACGACGGGCAATCCGAAGGGCGTTCTGCACGAATACGGCAACCTTGACCGCGCCATTGACTCGATCATGGTAAACGGCGTTACCCCATTCGACGGCAAGGACAGACTTGCCCTTCTCGCGCCGATGAACTTTGTCGCCTCGATAATCGTTATCTTAAAGGCTCTGAGCATCAAGGGCGGCAAGATATACGTGGTCGGCTACTCGACTATCAAGAATCCGAAGGCACTGAAACTGTTCTTCCTCGAAAAGCGCATATCCATAACGTTCCTGACCCCCTCGTATGTGCGTATGCTCGGCACTCAGACGGGACCCTTCCTGCGAATGATCTTCGTCGGCAGCGAGCCCGCAAACAATCTCTATAACAAGAATCTCGAACTTATAAATATTTATGCCTGCTCCGAAAGCGGCTTTGCGGTGGGCGTTTTCAAGATCGACAGAAAATACGAGGTCTGCCCCATCGGCAAGCCCGAGGTCGAAACAAAAATAACGCTTATCAAGGAGGACGGCACCGAAGCTGCCGACGGTGAGACAGGCGAGCTTTGCTTTGAAAATCCTTACGTCCGCGGATATATCAATCTCCCCGAGGAGTGCGCGAAGGCTTTCGTGAACGGCGTTTATCACACGGGAGACCTCGCCCGCCGCGACGAGAACGGCGATCTGATACTTCTCGGGCGCAGCGGCGATATGATCAAGATAAACGGCAACCGCATCGAGCCCGCCGAGATAGAAGCGGCGGTCAAGCAGGTGCTCGGCATCGACTGGGCAGCGGCTAAGGGCATCGAAGCGAACGGCAAGAGCTTCCTCTGCGCGTACTATACCGCCGACGTAGAGGTCAACAGCAGCAAAATGCGCGCCGAGCTTTTGAAGCGACTTCCTTATTATATGATACCCGCCTGCTACATGAGGATAGACAGTATCCCGCTCAAAGCAAGCGGCAAGCTCGACCGTGCGGCGCTGCCCGTCCCCGACGCGGCGGATTTCATGAACGACTATGCCGCACCGACAAACGAGGTCGAGGAAAAGCTCTGCAAGGCGATGGAAAAAGTTCTGGGGCTTGACAGAGTGGGCATACACGACGATTTCTATGAACTGGGCGGCGACTCGCTCGGGTCTATCGAGATGATAACCGAATGTGATCTGCCGGGACTTAACGCGGGCGAGATCTTCCGCGGCAGAACGCCCGAAAAAATAGAGAAGCTCTACGCCGAGATCACCGCCGACAGCGACGGCGAATCCCCCGACGAGAAGAACGACCGCGCCATGAAGAATCCTCACCCGCTGACTACCGAGCAGCTCTACATGGTGGATTATCAGTTCTATACGCCGACCTCGACGATGTACAACCTGTTTTCGATGATGAAGGTCGATAAAGAAGCTTTCGACCTGAAACGGCTCGCGGAGGCGATGAAGACGGCAATAGCCGATCACCCCGCGCTGCTGACCACCCTCGAAATAAATGAGGACGGCGACATTACCCAGCGCTACACCCCCGATGTGCTTGAAGATATCCACGTCGAAAAGCTGACCGAGTTCGAGTTCAACATTCTGAAAGACACCCTCGTTCAGCCGTTCAAGATAGTGGGCGGAAGGCTCTACCGCGTGAGGATATTCGAGACCGAGAAGAACGGCTATGTGTTCTTCGACGTTCACCATATCATGTTCGACGGCACCTCGCTCAAGGTGCTTATGGGCGACATGGGCAAGGCTTACATGGGGCTGCCGCTCGAAAAGGATTACTACTATCTTATGCTGCAGGAGCGCGAAGATCAGACAGGCAGCGAATTCTACGAGGAGAGCCGCCGCTACTTCGAGGAGCGCTTCGCGGACGTGGAATGGTCGTGCTATCCCGAGATAGACCACCAGTCCCGTGAGAACGAGATGGGCGAGCTCATCACCGACCTCGATATAGAACAGCCCGTCATGAGCGCCGTCGAAAAGCATTACCGCATCAGCCGAAACGAATTCTTCATAAGCGTTGCGGCGCTTGCGATATCTATCTATAACAAGAAAAATGACATAAAGCTCTCGTGGATATATAACGGTCGAGAAGCGCTCACGATGATGACTTCGGTCGGACTGCTCTTCCGCGACCTGCCGATAGGCATCCGCCTTAACGACGCCACCACGATGCGCGAGCTTTTCGCCGACGTACACGATCAGGTGCAGAAGGGCATCGAACACAGCTGTTACCCGTTTGTCGATCTGCATAATCAGATAACGGGCGACGAAGCGGCTTATCTGCTCTATCAGCAGGATATCCGCGATATGGGCGGCTTAGGAGACATGAACATCGAAAGCGTTGAAATAAGGCAGAATCAGGCGGCTTCGCAGACGATACTCGATATGGAGATACTCGACGGCGGGGACGGCTTGAAGCTCATGATCGACTACGCCGCCAGCCGCTACGAGGACGAAAGCATCGGGCATTTCAAGGATATCTTCGTCAAGGCGGCACAGCTTATGAGCACGCACAATTCGCAGGCTGACATAACGATCAAGGAGCTTAAGGACAAGATCGCCGACAAGAAGAACTTCTTCAGCATTATCGCGGGTATTTTCTCGAAGAAGAAATAAGGGGGCTGAACAGAAAAAATGGAGCAGGATCAGTCTCTTTCGCGGGACTTCGGTTTCGGCTCGATACTTGGGTTTGCGGCGCCCTCGATATTCACGTTCGTATTCATCGCCGTTTATCAGATGGTTGACGGCATCTTCATCGAGCGGTTCGTCGGAGAAATGGCAATAAGCGCCATAAACCTCTACTACCCGATAATCAGCCTGTTCATAGCGGCGGGGATAATGATCGGCACGGGCGGCAACGCGGTCATTGTCAAAAAAGTCGGCGAGGGAAAGCGCAAAGAGGCGGGCGAGACCTTCTCCCGCGTCGTGGCATTTACCTTTATCTGCGGAGTGATCTTCACCGCCGTCTGCCTTATCTTTGCCGACCCGATAATGCGGCTGTGCGGCGCGACGGACGGCAATATCGAATATCTGCGCCCCTATTACAAGGTAATGAGCGCCTTTTCGATAACGATACTTTTGCAGTCGGAGCTGGGCATACTGATAATCGGCGAGGGCAAGACCGTCCACGCGGCGGTCGCGATAATGATAGGCGGCGTGCTGAACTGCGTGCTTGACTACATCTTCATGAACAACATGAAAATGGGGATATGGGGCGCTGCCATCGCTACGGTCATCGGCTATTCGAGCACGATAGTTTTCGCGGTGTGGTTCTACATGATCTCGGGGAAAAGCTCCTACAAGCTGGAGATAGCGAAGCCCGATCTTAAGGAAATGGGCGTTATCTGCTTTAACGGCTCGTCGGACATGGTATCGAACCTTGCGGCGGGCGTGACGGTGCTTTTCATGAATCATTTGGCTTACCGCTGTTACGGCGAGGTAGGCGTAAGTGCGCTCTCGGTGATTACCTATCTGCAATTCCTTATTATGGCGGTGTTCATGGGGTACACCTCAGCGGTCGAGCCGATATTCAGCTTCCACTACGGCAGCGGGAACACCGAAATGCGAAAGAAGATTTACAAGTTCAGCATGATATGGTCGCTGATACTGGGATTTGTCATCATGACGGTGCTGTACATTTTCCGCAGGCAGGCTATCGGGATATTCTTTGAAGACACGGAGAGCGAGATATTCTCCATCGCAGAGACGGGGTGGCTGTTATCGCTGCCTGCGTGTATGTTTGTCGGGATAAACATATTCGGCTCGGGGCTGTTCACGGCGTTTTCCAACGGGCTTATATCGGGGCTGCTTTCGTTCATCAGGACGTTTGTGGTGCTGACGGCGTGCATTTACGGCATGACGTATTTGCTCGGCGGGAAGGGCTTGTGGCTGTCGTGGGGTACGGCGGAGGCGATATCGCTTATCGTAACAATCATATTCTTAAAAAAATACCGTTCGAGGTATCGGTATTAAAACAGACGCTTACAGTAAACCACATTGAAATTGCCGCTTTGCAAACTTCGCAAAAGCACAGATCCAACTTTTACTCGTTCACAAAGTGCAATTTCCGATGTCGTTTACTGTTAATATCAAGGAGGAAAAAACAATGACTGTCAACAAGATCAAAGAGAACGAAAAACTCACCCTAAAAATCGAAGGTAATCTCGGCACTTCTACCGCGGGCGATCTCGACGCGGAGATCAAAAAGGAGATCGCAGACGTAAAAGAATTGGTGTTCGACTTTGAAAAGCTCGATTATATGGCTTCGGCAGGCTTAAGAGTTCTTATGTCGACCGCAAAGACTCTGAAAAAGCAGGGCGGCAAAGTGAAGGTAGTAAACGTCCCCAAGCCCGTAATGGACGTTTTCACAATAACAGGCGTAGCTGATGTTCTCAATATCACGGCACTCTGATGAACCGCTCTGACCTATGAAATTATTCGGCAAAAAAGACAAGGAAAAAAAGAAAAAAACCAAAAAGAAAAAAAAGCTCTACCACTCGGTGATGCGGCGGCTCTCGCTCGTTCTTATCCTGACATTTATTCTTTCTGTCGTGGCGACTTATTCGGTGCTGGCATACTTTGTTGACATGGAAGCTTATATGACAGCCAAAGAGGGGCTTATTGATGTACTGTACAATATTCTCAATCAGGCACATGAATCATATCAGCTCAAAACAATGGATATAGCAGAACAAATAGCCACACTAAGCGCAGAAGAACAAATGAAGTTCGTCACCTCGCTGCCCGAAGACGAATACCGCGTCTGCATTACCGACAGCAGCGGAAAAATAATCGCCGCAAATCATGCCTCGGACTTCGGCAAGAATCTGAGTGAGCGTACCGACCTTAAAGAACAATCATTATCCTACCGGAAAACAGAGCAGGTAAAGGATTTTGACGGCATTACGGATCTTTATGTTTACGCCTTGAAGAAAAACGACGGCTATCTTGTCTCGCTCGTGAACATAAAGGATGTCTATGATCTGGCAGAAAAGGAATTCTCCGCTTCGCCAAATTGCGTAAGAATCGGAGCTTTCGGCTGGACGGTCGTGCTTGACAGCGATAAAAACATAACAAGCTTAGTCGTGGGCTATGACCGTAAAGATGATAATAATGTCCGTGCGCTTGCGGATATTTACGACGAAATGCCAACCGACAAGACATTTCCCGGGCTGACTGTCGAAAGCCTCGATGATTTTGAGAAGGACCACACTCTTGAATGTAAGTATGATTTCAACAGCTTGGGTTATTACTGCTGCGTCAGAAAAGTGTTCTCGGTGTATATCGTAAGCGGCTATCCGGTATTTGAAGCATTCCAGTCCATATTCTTTACCGTGATCTTTACTGTCCTTGCAGAAATAATGATCTTCATAGTAATATATATCGCTATGAGGGTGATAATCCGGCGTACCGTCGCCAATAAGATCGACGCCGTAAACGCTTCGCTTGACAAGATAACGCACGGCGATCTTGAAGAAAAGGTAGATGTGCGCACAACGAGGGAATTCGATTCTCTCTCCGACGACATAAACGCTATGGTCGACAGGCTGAAAGGCTATATCGCAGAAGCCGAGGCGCGTTACGACTCCGATCTCGCCGTTGCCAAAGCGATACAGACCTCCGCGCTGCCGAACGTGTTCCCGCCTTTCCCCGACAGAACGGAGTTTGACCTCTACGCCACCATGCACGCCGCAAAGGAGGTCGGCGGAGATTTCTACGATTTCTATATGCTTGGCGAAAACACGCTGGGATTTCTTATCGCGGACGTTTCGGGAAAAAGTATTCCGGGAGCTATGTTCATGATGCGTGCCAAAAGCGTTATCAAATCGCTTGCGGAAAGCGGCTTGCCGCCCGACGAGGTATTCGCCGAAGCAAACAGCAGTCTTTGCGAAAACAACGACGCCGAGATGTTCGTCACGGCTTGGATGGGATATCTTGAGCTTGACACGGGACTTATCCGAGTTGCCAACGCGGGACATAATCCTCCGCTGCTGATACACAAAGGAAACGCGGAATATCAAGTGCTGAAGCCGGGGCTGATACTCGGTGAGCTTGACGGTATCCCCTACAAAGAACAGCAGGTACAGCTCCAAAAGGGCGATATGATCTTCCTCTACACCGACGGCGTTACCGAAGCCATGAACAAAAACGAAAAGCTTTACGGCGACGACAGGCTCAGGGAAGTGCTTTCCTTCGGGAAAGACGCCCCGCAGGACGACGGCAATGGAGAAGCCGCGGCGGTCTGCCGCATGGTCGCCGAGGACGTGGCGCTTTTCACGGACGGTGCGGAGCAATCCGACGACATCACTATGCTTTGCATAAAATTCAACGGGAGGCGTGAAGATGAAGGAGCTTAACATTGAAGCCGTTCGCGATAATGTTGACGCGGTGATAGATTTTATTGGCGAAGAGCTTGAAGCTCACGG
>JAILFF010000176.1 GCA_024697705.1 Ruminococcus sp. | reverse complement strand
GCTGTAAAGCTCCGAAGCAAGGATAAACGAGGTCAGCTCAAGCGTTTCCTTGATAGTTTCAGCCGCGCTGTCGCTGAAATTTATCGCCCAGATATATCCGAGCAGCTCGCCCTTGAATTCAAGCGGGAAAAGAACGATCTTTTTGCCGCCCGCAGCGCTGATGGACTCGTACCAGACGGGATTGCGCTCCTTTACGATAGCCCAGTCGTGTTCGTTTTTCGCGATAAGACAGTTGCTCCCCAAAATGGTATCCTTCCACGAATCGGCGATATCGTAAAAGCTGTCGTCAAGATATTTCGACATGGGAAGAAGCGTTGTCTTCGTTGAAAACGCCTCGCACAGAATGGAGCAGGTGCGCTTTTCGGTGTCCATGAGCAGGATACAGCAATGCTCGGAATCGCAAAGCTCGCGGATATCGGAGCAGACCTCGTTCATGGTCTCCTTGAAATCGTCGGGGCTGCGGAGCTTGATACAGGTCTCCAGTACCGACGAAGCGATATCCGAAGAGATAGTGGACAATCTTTTGGCGTTCGGCTTGAAGGAAAACTCCATAATGTAAAGGCAGTAACAGATATTGCCGTCATCGGGCGTTACAGGTATAAACGACATATCGAACCAAACGTCATATCTGTCGGGGTGAACGTAGGCATGAAGGCATTTTTTCAGCACGGCAGCCTGATAGCAGGAATCCTCGAAATTCATGTCGCGGGTCATGTAATCGGTATATTCGCTGTTCTGAACGAATTTCTTGGTGAGCATTTCAAGACCGCCCACCGGTCTTTCGATAGTATCAAGATAGGAACGGTTTCCTGTCACGATGCGGAACTTTCCGGGACTTCCGTCCTCCAGTTTTTCGACCGAGACAACGCAAGCCGCAGCGCCAATATGGTCAACGATATTTTGAAAATCCATAAGCCGACCTCCTCTGTACAGTAATGATATATTTTTCATACGAGCGGTGCAGCCCGCTAAATGATCGTATTTTTTCGGCGTATATATAACTTTAATATATTATAGCACATTCAGCGGTACATTTCAAGTAAAAATTACAAAATTTTAAAATAACAGCAGCAATGTAAATTCTTTGAACCACCGCTTCGCCCGATCCCATCTTTATAGGACAAACTCAATTAGCAATTTATATAAATATTGTTTACAAAAACCGCAAGAATGATCTTAATGCCTGTGATATAATTTTTTCCAAAGTTATGAATGGCTTTAATCTGACGAAAGGACGGCAGGACTTATGAAAAACAAACTTTATTCTAAGATGATGATCATACCCGGTCATAAGATCTGCACGGACGGTCAGCGTTGATTTGCAGCGCGTTTGGTGTTTACGGACTATTCGGCGCACTCTGTGACAGGGTGCGCCTTTTTTGCTGCAATATTGACAAGGAGAGATACTTATGTTTGAATTACACGGAAAATACGGCTCGGCGAAGATATTCACCGACGTCATAGATCAGTCTTCCATATCGCAGATAATGGATATGCTGAATCAGCAGTTCACCGAGGGGCAGCGGGTGCGCATAATGCCCGACGTCCACGCGGGAAAGGGCTGCACCATCGGCACGACCATGACCATCACCGACAAGGCGGTGCCGAATCTTGTGGGCGTAGACATCGGCTGCGGAATGGACACGATGCGGCTGAAAGAAAAGGACATCGACCTCGAAAAGCTCGACAAGCTGATTTATGCGGTGATACCGTCGGGCTTCGCGGTGCGCTCGAAACCCCACCAGCTGACAGCAAAGACCGATCTTACAAAGCTATACTGTTTTGAGCACATCAGCCATGACAGAGCGCTGCTCAGTATCGGCACTCTCGGCGGAGGGAACCACTTTATCGAAGCCGACCGCGACGACGACGGCAATGTGTACATAGTCGTTCACTCGGGTTCGAGACACCTGGGGCGCGAGGTCGCCGAGTATTATCAGCGCACGGCTTACGATACGCTCAACTGCTTGTCGGCGGAAGAGAAAAATTCGCTTATCGAAGAGCTGAAAAGACAAGGCAAGTCGAAGCAGATAGAATCGGAGCTGAACAAGCTGAGAAACGTAAAGCGCACGGACATTCCGAAGGCACTTGCCTACACCGAAGGCAGCCTATTCGAGCAGTATATCCACGACATGAAGATAGTGCAGGCGTTCGCCGTACTGAACCGCAAGGCGATGCTTGAAGAGATAGTAAAGGGAATGGGCGTACATATCGACGACTGTTTTACCACGATACACAACTACATCGACACCGAAAACATGATACTCCGCAAGGGTGCTGTATCGGCGCAGCGCGGCGAAACGCTGCTGATACCGATCAATATGCGCGACGGCAGTCTTATCTGCACGGGCAGGGGAAATCCCGACTGGAACTGTTCGGCGCCGCACGGCGCGGGCAGACTGCTTTCCCGTTCGGAGGCTAAAAAGACGCTTACCGTCAAGGAATTCAAGGAGCAAATGAAGGGCATTTATACCACTTCCGTCGGCTCGGCGACTCTTGATGAAAGTCCGATGGCGTATAAGAGTATGGAGGATATAACATCGAATATCGGAGACACCGTAGAGATAGAAAAGATCGTAAGACCCATTTACAATTTCAAGGCGGGCGAAGCATGACCGCGACAAAGTAAAAAAAGTGAGGGCAAACCAAAAGTCTTAGGAAGGGGGTCTGGGGGAGAACCCTTCTTCAGAAGGGTTTCCCCCAGAAAAGTGAGGGGCAAACACAAACAACTCGGAGAAAGAGGAACCGCCCATTAAAATAAAATCGGCAATTTCAGCAATAACGTACCAAAACAAGTAGAACGATAAATCTGCTAAACAGTACGAAAACAAGGAAATTGCCGATTTTATTTTGCAAAAGAGCGAAGCGATTTTTGCAAACGAAAGGCGCGAATTTCAGCAAAATCACAAACCTTGATATTCGCGTCTTTGTTGCGTGAAAATCGCTGCGCTCTTTCACGCAATAAAATCGGCAATTCACTTGTTTCCGTACAGACTTGCTGATTTATTTGCTTGTGCGTTTAGGTTCGCTTTTCTTGAATTGCCGATTTTATTTAAGGAGTAGGTAGTTCCTTCCCGTATTGCTTTGCTTATTCCCTCGCTTTATTGGGGGAAACCCTTCTGAAGAAGGGTTATCCCCTTGACCCCGTTTCCGCTTCGCGGGTTTTCTTTGTTCACTTTGCTAAATGCTCATTTATAGCTTGGAAGAAATATCCTGAATACCGAACCCTTTCCGGGTACGGATTCGACCGTGATATATCCGCCCTGTTCCTCGATGATCCTGCGGCTGAGATACAGCCCTATGCCGACGCCGCTTTGCTCGCGGACGTTCTGCCCTCTGTAAAACCTCCCGAAAATGCGCGGCAGCTCGTCCTCCGCAATACCTATCCCATTATCCGATACCGATATGCAGACGAACATCTCGTACATCTGCACGTCAACGGCGATGCTGCTTTTTTCGGGGGAATATTTCACGGCATTGTCAAGGATATTGAAAAGAGCCTCCCGAGTCCATTTGCTGTCGAATTTTGCCGTATGGCTTTCGCGGGTATATTTTATCACGATCTTTTTGCTTTCTGCTTTCGGCTTTACCTGTTCG
>JAILFF010000152.1 GCA_024697705.1 Ruminococcus sp. | reverse complement strand
CATTCGTTTTTTCCTTTCATAATTCATAGTTACTGTATCATTGATCGTTTCTTTCGGGTGCGCTGTCATGGGGACAGCGGATAATGTATCATGGTAATCACCCCGCTATCTTTCTTTCAATCAGCGCCGTATCTTCTTTTTCGGCGTTTGGGGTTTCTTTTCCTCGGGCTTTCTTTCGGGTGGATAGATGTCGATGTCACGAACAGCTTGCAGAATACTATCATAGTCCGCGGCACGGTCGGAGTAATAATTTGCTTTCTTCCGCGCCTCGTCTGCTTTCTTACGAAGTTCATCGCGCTTCGCAATCAGCCCATTCAAGCCGTACTCGGTTGTCGCAGAGTACTCCTCGGATCGCTTTCTGCAATATTCGATATACCCATCGTCGAGATTTCCGGGATTATCATGAAACTGGACATACACCTCGGCGTACTTAATGGTATCGCTGAGTTCGTCCGCAATTTCCTGATAAGCCTTGTAGTCTTTGTACGCGGCGTTCGCGGATACTTTCATCTTACCAGCGAAATCATGAACGTCATCATGGCAATTTATCCCGTCGATACGCATTACAGCAAGCACTCTTACAAGCTTGTTTATCTCCGAGGGGTCAACGTTCATGGTGCGGAGCTTTGCGATCTTTTTCCGCAAAACATCTTCCATTACGAACAGTCCCGAGGGAACTGGCTTCTCGATTTCGGCTTTTATCTCCGCATATTTCGCGGAGATCATAGCGTCCCAGTCGGCTCGGCTGATATTATCTTTAGCTTCGCGGGTAAGCCTTTCATAGTAGTTTTCCTCACTTCTCATCATCTCGAAGGTGTCGGAGATCTCTTTGTATTTCCGCACCTTGCCGCCTGCGGACGAAAGCTGCTCTTTGAGGTCGGAGAGTTTCGTCCTTAATGTTTCAAGCTGTCGAGCATAAATCTCAACCATATACCTATTCCCGAAGTCGTGCTCCTTTACGACGGCAACAGATTCTTTGTCCTTTTCCTTATGCGGGAACATTCTCTGCAAGCCACTCATATCGTCAAAGTAATGGTATGAAGCCTCGACTTCTTTCTCAATCGTGCCGATCTTATCTTCAAGCTCCCGAATCTGGCTTTGAATATCGACACACTTCTTTTCCCACGCTTTGAGCTCTGCTTGCACCATGCCGACGCCTTCAAGGTGTTTCTTGCGGGTAGTTGAATAATAGTCAACAAAAGTGCTGCACATATCCTTTATCGGCTTCGTGATGCTGTACGCGCCCGCATGAGTTCTGATCTCGACGGAAAGATTATAGAAGCTGCGAGAGAATGTTTCTATTCTTTCACCCTTAACTGCGGCTATTCTTTTTGTGATATTTTCGGGAGTGTAATTATCCCCGATGGTTTTCAGACGTGCGAAGCGTTCCTGCCCCGGTGCTTTCACGCAGACGTACTTGCCGTCCTTGAACTTGAAGCCTTCCCGCTCCATTCGACTTCTGACATCTTCATAACTCTCCGCGACGGGAATTAACTCGTCAATCTTGTCACGTATCTGCTGTTTCCACGATGTGCCGTTCCTCAGATGTTTCCACTCATGATAGCCGCTGATAATAGGCTTACGGATATAATTCTCGCGGTCGAAGGGCTGAATACCGTATCGCTGGCACACATCGTCCGAAACTTCTTTGATCTTTTTCAGCGATTCCTTGCAGGAGTGAAAACGCTTGCCCGTGAGGTCGAAAACGTTGAGCATGATATGATTATGTATCTTCCCCGTATCGTTGTGGGTAGCTATCACTGCTTGTGCGTTCTCCCCGAACATCTCCCGAACGGTATCCAGCGCGATCTGCTGAGCGGTGTCAATCGAGATATTATCCTTCGGATCAAAAGACTGGATATAATGAATCAACTTCACTCTCGCTTTTCCGGCTTTGGGCTTGGGTTCGTTAAACTTGTGCCGCGAGTAGTACTCATAGATGCGCTTCATTTCCTCATAAGCGTTCCGCGGGTCGGGCATACAGTTCACCGAGACGATGTTCAGACCGTTCTGCGTTTTCTTCGGGTCGCAGATGTAGTTCAAGCTGCGGTTCGGCGTAACGTGAATATCTTTCGATTTAATATACGGCATAAATCCTCATAAGTAGTCTTCATCTGTAAATAATCGTCGGCGTAAATGTTGTTGATCGTATTTGCTTTGCGGGCGAGCTGGTTGATACAGTTACCGATCCTGCTCAATTGCCGGGATAATTCTGCAAGCTCGGACACATCACTCGGTACACTATTTCCGTTCAGCGACATCATCACTATGTACTTTGAGGTATCTAATCCCATGCGGGCTGCGTTCCTTTTCACAATCTCCCACTCGTCATCTTTGAACAGAACTTCTTTTCTCTGTCCCTTACGCTTGTACTTCTTTTTCTGCTTTTGTACCTCGTTCTTCAATAGGCGTTCCTCCTTTGATTTTTGGGGTTTGGGTACACCCAACGAGCCGCTTTTCGCGGGCTGCCGAAAGGCAGATCGCGAAAAGCGCGGATTTTGTACGTACAAAATCTATGGCTCGCTTGTGATAGCCAATATTTTCTATTTACTCATTTCCTTGCTTAGCCCGTATGGGCTGATAATCTTCTCATCGGGCTCGCCTTCGTTACTCCGAAGGTACAAAAGTCGAAAAATGTACCTGTCCGATCAGCCGAAAATAACAAGTGTTTCGGTACAAAATCGGATTTTCGTTCCGAAGGCGGTTTCCCCGTTTTGGATTATTTCAAGCAAAGTCTTCCCTTACAATGTTCTATGTCTGCAACTAAAAGTCACCCTTTCTTCCTTATGTTCCGAAACATTTTTTGTCTGAGCTCTAACTTTATTATACCACCCTCTTGACAAAAATTCAATAGTTTTGTACAATAATTATTAGAACGATATTATTTGACCGCAAAATTGAAAATCCTTATTGTCCAAAATTGGGAGGAACGAAAATGAAAAAAGAGTACTACGCATACATGCCGCTGGAGGTCTATCAGGCTATTCGCACGAGCCGCCGCGACATCGCTTTTGACGGTTTCCCGAACAAAGTCTACTTTGACGAGGACGAGCATATTGCAAATATTCACGTCAGCACGAGGTATGAAGTTGAGGATAACACACCATTGGAGGAAGGCGAAGAGCGCGAACACACTAAGCCCGTTGACGGGCTGGACATCATAAATGCGAAGGGTAACTATGTTTATCGGGACGCTTTCATTCTGAAAACAAGGAACGAAAGTGCTCCCAACTGGAAGCTCAATCCGTTTACGGGACTTGATATTTCGTTCTATGTCGGCGAAGGCATACTCGATTTCTGTTACACCGATTTCACCAAAGAGCAGGATGGTATTTTGCTGTTCGGGCATATTTTCAGTCAGGGAAAAAAGCGTGAAGACGTTGTCCACAACCGCGAAGAAGCCTATGAAGTCGAGCAAGACCACATGGAGCGGACGCTCACAACCTTGGGCGAGTATCTCTATCAGTCTGTTTACAGCAGCATATTCCCGCCGTATATTTGTGAGTTCACAAAAGAAACGGCACCTGCATTTATCCGTTACATTACCGAGGTACAAAAAGAGATGATTCGCCGTATAGAGTTCGTATTCGATGACGAGTTTTACCCCGGCGAGCTGTCAAGGTTCTTGCCCTGCGAGCGGTATTCTCTTTACGCCGACATTTACGGAACGCCGCTCTCGTTCAACCGCGATGAACGGTTCACCATGCTCGGCAACTTCAGCGACCGTCAGCTTAATAGAGGTAACATTGATCCCTCGGAAATTGTGCAGAGGCTCAAAAGCTACTCCCCGACAGACGAACAAAGTCCGCTTGAAGAAGCGCTTGGGCTCAAAGCGGGCAGGGTTCAGTTATTTTATCATGCGCCGAGGTTCATGGCGATTGAATACAGCGTCAGCACTCTTCACGATATGCTGGAGCTGGAGTTCACTAAAATGCTTGAATACGGCACACGGCTGCACAAGTGTAAAATCTGCGGTCGGTATTTCATCGTCAAGGGCAACTATGTTTCCGACTTCTGCAA
>JAILFF010000193.1 GCA_024697705.1 Ruminococcus sp. | reverse complement strand
TCGGGGATATTTAAGGCGGTAAGCGCGTTGCTGCCGTAAAAGGCAAACTCGCCGATCATGGTAACGCCTTCGGGAACGGTAAATTCTCCCTCCGCCGCGGCAGCTTCAAGCAGAATGTTGTTTATGATAACGATGTTTACGCCGTTGCCGCAACGATGTACAAAATGCTGACGGGGGTCACTCCTCCCGACGCGCTCGAACGAAGGGCGCTCTTCGAGAACAAGAAGAAGGATATCCTCGAACCGATAGGCAGGCACGCAAAAGAGGTCGGCGAGAGCCGACGGAACGCCATACTGAACGCGCTCAATGTCCGCATCGAGGACAGAACTCCCAATATGAAGGAGTTCATGGACGAGCTGACGAGCGTTGACCCCGTAAAACGCCGTGCGGGCAAAATACGGAGGATAGACCTCTACAAATGGCCTGTCTGGGCGAAGATAAGCTTCCCGACGATCGCGGCGGCGCTCATGGCGTTCACGTTTCTTTTTGTTACGGGGATCATCGGCTTTGAGGTCGTCGAAAAGTCGGATATAACTATCCCCGACGGACAGACGAGAGTTCCTTCCGTCGTGAGCCGCTCGTATGTCAGCGGGAAATATAAGCTGATGGAATCGAAGCTGATCGCCGAGATAAGCGACCGTGTGCCTTCCGACAAGCTCGCAAGCCTCTGATTCGCCGTTCTGTTTGAAGAAGCATACGACGACACGATAGCGGAGGGCTATGTGGTCCAGCAAAGCCTTGATCCCGATACCGAGGCAAAAGAGGGCAACGAGATAACGCTTACGATATCGAAAGGACGCGACCCGAATAAAGCAATCGAAGAAAAAGACGTTACTTTGCCGAACCTTATCGGCATGAAATACGATGACGCTCTGAAAGAAGCGCAGAAACTCGGCGTTTCGATAAAGATCACCGAAAAGCGTTACAGCATGAGCTTCGAGAAGGATACCGTAATGAAGCAGTCTCCCGAGCCTGGCTCGACTGTGAAGAACACCGTGACCGTCGAGATAATCATCTCACTGGGTTATTCAAAGATAACCGTCCCCGACGTGTCGCTGATCTCCGAAGAAAAAGCCGTCGCCCTGCTTGAAGGCAGAGGTCTGCGGTGCAAGGTCAAGTATGAGAAAAACAATCATATCGCCGCGGGACACGTTATCTCGCGGGATCCGTTCAAGGAGACCGAGGTCGATCCCGAAACGCTCGTAACTATTACCGTAAGCATGGGCGCCGAGTCGTTTGAGATGCCCGATGTGGTCGGACTGACTCGGGAAGAAGCAAAGGCTCTGCTTGAAAGCAAGGGACTTTCGGTATCTGTCAATTACGAACAGAATGACGACAGTCCCGAAGGCACGGTACTTACGCAGAGCATAAAGAAAGGCTCGGGCGTTATCCGCGGAGATACCGTTATCCTGACGATATGCTCGCACAGCGAAACGATCACCGTTCCGTACCTTGTCGGCATGACGCAGAGCGAGGCGGAAAAGGAGATACGAAACGCGGGTCTGAAGGTGAACGTGATTACCGTTCACGGCTCTGACGGGGATAAGGGCAAAGTAGCGGCGCAGTCTCCGACGGCGGGAAGCGGTCTCAGAAAGGGAGATACCGTTTCCATCAGCGTAAGCGACGGCGGTTCGGACGACACTGACAGCACCGCCGACGTCGGCAATGACAGCAGCGGCAAGACCGACAGCAGCGGCAGTTCCGAAAGCGGCGGCGATTCCGGCAGCAATAACGGGTCGGGAGAAAAGCACGATGATCCGAACCCGATTACGGTGGAGCTCAATACAAACGAGCTGACCCTCGATATCGACGAAACGAGTGTTCTGAGCTACGAAACCGATACCTCAAAGTGGATAGTGACCTCCGAGGAATGGACTTCGAGCAAGAATAATATAGTGACGGTAGACGGAAAAGGAAAGGTCACCGCAGTTGACAGCGGCACCGCCAAGATAATCTTGACACTTAAGGGCAAGAACAGCAGCGGCGAGAAAGTGACAATTACTGCCGAGTGTGAAGTGACGGTAAAACCGCCCGTTCAGGCGAGCGAGATAATCCTGTCCGAGACCTCGCTTGAAATGATGATCGGCGATACTGCCAAGTTAAAAGCGACCGTTAAGCCCGATAACGCCAAAAACAAGAGAGTCAGCTGGAGCTCGAGCATCAGTTCGGTGGTGACTGTCGAGGACGGATATGTCAAGGCAGTAGGCGTCGGGACAGCATCTGTGATCGCCACGACCTCAAACGGCAAGACGGCAAGCTGCAAGATCACGGTAAAAGCGCCCGTGCCGACAGGCGTGACCTTAAGCCAAACCTCGGTAACGCTTAACGAGGGCGAAAGCGAGACGATCACCGCGACGGTAGTTCCTTCCAACGTCATAGCCAAGTCGGTGACATGGACGTCGGGCAACAGATCGGTAGCTACCGTAAGCGACGGAAAGATCACAGCCGTAGAAGAGGGCACGACTACGATCACCGCAACGACCTCGAACGGTCTGAAAGCGACCTGCACCGTGACGGTCAATGAGATATTGCCGACGAGCGTATCGCTTGACCAAACGGAGCTCACACTTTACGAAAATGAAATGACAGCGCTTACCGAGACTGTTCTGCCGACTAAAGCGAAAAGCAAGTCGGTGACATGGAAAAGCAGCGACACGAGCGTTGTGACGGTAAGCGACGGAAAGGTCACGCCGGTCAAGGCGGGCAATGCTACGATAACGGCTGAGACTGTTAACGGCCTGAAGGCTTCATGTGCGGTTACGGTAATGCCGCTTTATCCCACAGCAATAAAGCTGAACATAACGTCGAAGGAGATCTATCAGGGCGAGCATTTTCAGCTGGAAGCGACCCTCGGCGGCGATAATGCGAAAAACAACAAAGTCAAGTGGACGAGCAGCGACCAAAAGGTGGCGTATGTATTTTCCGACGGCAGAGTAGAGGGACTTGAACCGGGAAAAGCGACGATAACCGCAGAGACCCAACACGGAGAGAAAGCCGTATGCAAGGTCACGGTAAAGAAGGTCAGCGTGTCGCTCAGCCCTTCAAATGCCACGATGCACGTCGGTGACACTCTTACTGTGGAAGCAAAGTTTACTCCCTCCACCTTTTCTGCGTCAACGTACCTTGCACACACGCGGTATGGAAGCCGCTGACATCAAGGTTTGTAAGTGCGGAACAGTTTCTAAACATATCTGACATACCATCGACACGCGCGGTATCGAAGTCGCTGACATTAAGGTCTGTCAGTCCGAAACAGTCCTTGAACATAAAGATCATACCGGTCACATTGGCGGTATCGAATCCTCTGATATTCAATCTTTGCAGAGCGGAACAATCATAGAACATAAAGCTCATATTTGTTACACTGCTTGTGTCCGCACCCGTCAGGTCAATTTCGGTGACGTTATTAAACTCGTAGAACAGCCAAGCCGAATCCTCCGGGAAAACAGCGCCCTCCGGAGCGACGACTATCTTTTCACTTGTCCTTTTGTTACCCCGTCGGGCAGAACAAGTTCGTTTTAACTTTTTTCAAGCACGCCGCGAAGCGTCAGCTCGCCCGTTTCGGTGTCAAAGGTCGAAGCGGCGAACGCCTTTATGCGTTATGACGTGTTCTATGTACCCGCCGCAAGCATTAAGGCTTATCAAAATGCAATAAGCTCGAATAATAGTAATATCATCGGCGCATACTTTGTCGATCTCCCCGCCGACACGGAAAAAGGAACGGTCACGGCAGACAGGGTATTTGTACCTTCAGAAAACTGGAGTAAAGACGTCACGCTGACCGTTACCCCGAAGCCGGGCTACAAAGTAAAGAACGTAAGCTTAAAGAATTCCCTTGGCGAAGAACAGGAGATTTTCGATAATCAAGACGGCACTTATTGGTTTAATATGCCAGGCGAAGACGTCACCGTAGATGCGGAGTTTGAAGCAGCCCCCACCGTCAACGCGGCGAACGTGACCCTCGGCGGCGAACTCGGGCTGAACTTCTTCCTCACCGTTCCCGATGAGCTTGTCGAAGCGGGCGCGAAGGCGGTTCTCGAAGGTCCCGACGGCAAAAGGGAATTTGCGCTTGCCGAAACGCCGAAGGATCCCGACGGCGACTACAAGGTGACATACAAGCTGAAAGCTATCTTCGCCGACAGAAAAGTCTCACTGAAACCGGTGGATTCAAACGGCGCTACGATCAAGCTGTACAAAACGTCTGGTGCCGAGCTTGACGAAGATAAGCTCGAATACAGCATCTACAAGTATGTGAACGCATTTACCGACGACGATTCTCGCCCGACAGAGAAAGAGCTGGCGGTCGCCAAAACGATGTACAGCTTCGGCGCGTACTCCGCAAAATGGAAGTTCGGGACAGCCGTTCCCGAAGATGTTACCGCCCCGAAAGAACTCGATACAGAGGATTTCAAGCAGAACGAACTGAAAACAAGCGGAACGATACCCGATGGTATCAAGCTTACGGCGCTCTCGCTTGTCCTCGATTCAAACAAGGCGCTCAGGCTCTACTTCACCTGCACGGGTGATATCACAGCTTGTCCCGTGACGCTTGACGGCAAGGCGCTGACCGTGAAGCCCTCCGATTACGCCGAGGGCGAATACTATGTCGATATCGAGAACATCGGCGCCAAGAAGCTGAAAAACACCTTTGATATCAAATTCGGCGATAACTTCACCGCTTCGGTCAGCCCGATGAGCTACGTATGCAATACGCTCATAGACAACACGGCGGGCGAGGACGTAATGAATGTTCTGAAAGCCCTGTGCGCATACAGCGACGCCGTCGATGAATATGTCGGCGTTAGCAACTGACTTTAAGATAAAAGATTAAAGATAATAGATAAAAGATATAATATGCAACAGTGAAATATTAGTTTAAATTTCAAACATGGGGATTAAAATATATCTTTTATCTTTTATCTCTTATCTTTTATCTTCTATTACCGAAAGGAAAGAAAGACTATGGAAAAACTTTACATCACCCCCGAAATGGACATAACCGAATTCGACGCGGAGGACATCATTGTCACAAGCCCTCCGTTCGATTCAAGCTCGGACGATAACGACCCCACACTTCCCAGAGTGCCTATAAGATGATCGGCGAAGTGCGGAAAAAGAGCGGCAGGAACGGCTTGGCATGACCGCGAGCCGACCTACTGCCGTTTTTTTCGGTTACAGAACAAGACCCGCAGTGCAGAAGATCGGTCTGCACCGCGGGTCTGTTTTTACAGAGCATATAAGCGATTATGAATTTCACAAGGAGAAGGCAGCTCCGCCGAGGGTGATCGCGGGCTTTTGTATCATACTTCGGGAAGAGTATCTGTCATTCTCAGAATATATTTTCTGACAGCCGCGGCATCTGCCTCGGTCAAGCCGTCGCCGCTGCCCGAACAATCAGCGTTTATTTTCCCCTGCTCGGTCAGCTTATACTTTGAAGGCGCCGACAATGCCTGCCCGATAAGTACGAGATCGTAAATATCCACTTTTCCGTCGCAGTTTGCGTCACCGTAAACTGTCTTTGAATTATCGGGAATATTGCTCTCCGTTACGGGAGCCATGCTCGGTTCGGTATCGCCCCACCAGTCCCAACGGTCGGCGGTACGGTATTTCTCCATATTTCCGCCTGCCGAAGTCCAGGTATACACATTGTCGTAAAGATGCCCTTCGTTATAATAAAACTGAGCCATCGAACAGATCTCATCGGCATAGGTCTTGTATGCGCCGTCGTCCTCAGCCATATAGCACCAGCCTGTATTAAAGCCCTTAAGGCTGTTCCTTACGACCTGATAGCCGTGCATTCCCTCTTCATTGATACAGATCTCAACAAAGTGGAGTATCTTTCTGATACCCATGTGATTTGAGATTATGCAATCATAGAAATTGGATTCCGTGAAAGAATACTGAAACATCTCGGGAACGTTTTCCTCGGGCATGAACTTGGGGTCGCAGCCCGCAAAAGCAGTAACAGCGGTCTGAAGAGTACCGTATGCATGGGCAGAGTTGACGCCCCAGCCGTCTTGATAAGCTGTTTCATGGTCTGAGCCTATCTTGCCTTCGCCCAGTGTAGATTCACGGGAACCGAGCCCGACAAACAAAGCATACACCTTTTCACGCTCGGGCTGTCCGAGACGAGTGGAGATAAGCTCCCAGTGCTCGTCTATCTCTTTATAGAGAGCGTACTTTACCTCCTGCACTGTCATTTTATGGTTGATAGCGCGTATCTCGGCAGTAGAAGCGTCTGCGGGAGTATTCCTCTCCCCGAAGCCTAAGGGATTGCCGACTCCCTCCTTCTGTATATCGCGGGAGGTATCGTGCAGAGGGGCGCAGGTATCTCCGACATAATACCATGGGTCATACCATTCTTCTGCCGAAGCAGCGATAGAAGTATCTATATCGCCATCGCCCGCCGATATCGACATTGATGAAACGATCATTGCAGCCGCGGTAATGACACCGAAAAACCGTCTTTTATTCATAAATATCACCTCATGTTTTTAGCCGTTTTACTGACACGGACAGACCTCTGTCAAAGCGAATTTGACGTCCGAACAAATTACCATTACATATTATATCATATTTTTCTGTAAATTTCAATATAATTTTATGAATTTTGTTAGTGAGTAGTGAATTGTATTCTGTAATTCAAAATGGATATCTTTATCTTCAAAAGAACTATCATAAGGATAAAGAATGTTTTCAGGTAGGACTAATTATACAAGTATTTATGGTATCTTTCTAAAAGATTTCGCCTGTGCTTGCATTGTGCGCATTTTCTAATTTTTTTGATATTATTTCGCTCAATTGTAGTTGGTTATCCGATTTTTTGATATTCGGGCTTTATACGCTTGACATATTATCGTTTTTAAAGTATAATACTTATTAAACCTATTAAAACGATAGGATATGTATGAAAAACAGACTGAATATCAATATCATGTATATGATGCTTGCTTTGTGCTTACT
>JAILFF010000112.1 GCA_024697705.1 Ruminococcus sp. | reverse complement strand
GGTACCCCCGCCAACACCCCCCAGAGAGCGATTCCTCCTCCCCCGCCCGTCGCCCACCACGCGTCATCCCACGAGAATATCGCCTCTCCTCGCGCCGTCGGTCTCGGTATCGCCGCGTTCCGCTCCCAAAAGCACCAGCAGTCCCCCGCCGATGCTCCCGACCGTCTCGCCGCCTACTTCCACCGAAGCGCTCGTCACCCGCTGAATCACCGCTTTCATGCCATACACCCCGCTTCGATCGTATACATATAATTATACTTCTGACCCGGGTCGAGCGGTATCGCATGGGGCTTTTTCTCGATGTCGGGGTGCTCATCGTCCGCGTAGACAGGCACGCTCGTCCACGGCTCCAGGCAGATGAACTGCGCCTCGGGTTTCTTCTCCGCCGTCCACACCGCGATGCACTCCGAATCGGGGAAACTCAGTTTGACATATCTGCCGTCGGCACGCTTTAAAGTCACAAATTTCGACTCGGGCGCGTCCTTCATGATAACGTCGTGGTCGAAAAGCGCACGGTTCAGCCGCAGCACGTTCTCATTGTCCAAAATAACGCGCTCGCCGTCCTTTTCCTGAATGATCGTCTCGGGCTTTTCGTACTCGACGATATCCCTGCCGCCTTCGATGTCCGCGATGAACGCGGGGTGTCCGCCGAGATAAAAATACAGCACGTCGCTGCCCGTGTTTTCCACGACGTTTATCACGTTCATAACGCCGCCGCGCACCTCGTAGATCACGGTCAGCCGAAAGTCATAGGGGTACCACTTGCGTGTTTCGTCGTCGGAATTCAGCTCGAACGACACGGAAGTATCGGTCTCGCCGACAAGGGTAAATTGGCGGTCGCGGGCGAAGCCGTGATTGGCGGGCATAGTGTATTCCCTGCCGCCTGCGCGGTATTTTCCGCCCGCAGGCGAACAAATGAACGGAAAAAGCAAGGGTGCGTATCTTTTCCACGCATTTCCGCACTGCCACAGAAATTCCTCGCCGTTCACTTTGAGCGAGTGCAGTTCCGCGCCGTTCTCGTCCGCGGAAAAGCTGATATTTCCGACTGTTTTCTCTATTAGCATAATAAACGTGTCCTTTCTTAAGAATCATCAGAGCCGACCAAAAAGCCCTCAAAGCGTGAGCGTGTACCACCGCACGAATTAACGAACTGCCGTCCGAGCCGCAGTTTGTGCGCTCCCGTTTTTTCCCTACCTTAAAAAACAAGACGGCAAAATAAATTGCCGTCTGAATCGTCAGCCTGATTGGGATTGGTTTTCGTCGTCCTCCTGCTGTTCCTGTCGGTAACGGGAACCGTAGCCGTAAGCATAACCGTATCCGTTAGCGTCGGAATTGCTGCCATAGCCATAACTTCCGTAGCCGCCATAGCCGTATTTATAGCCGTATTTGTATCCGTATTTGTAGCCGTACTTGCCGTAACGCGAATACCTGTACTTGCCCTTGCCCGTGCCGACGGGTATCTTAGTGATTACCGCGCCGAGTATCGTGCCGTTCGCAAGCTTTATGGCGTCGATAGCCTCCTGGAACGAATCATAGATCGAAATGCCCGACATAGCAACAAGAACCAGTCCCGCGATCGAGTTAGTAAGCGTCAGCGCGTCGGTAACAACGGTTATGGGGGGCGTGTCGATGATCACATAATCATAATAGCTTTGAAGCTCTTCGATGAGCTTATGCATATTTTCCGAACCCAGCATTTCCGAAGGGTTGGGAGGAATAGGTCCGCAGGTGATGACGTCCAGTCCGGGGATAATATCCTCGTTCACAACTTCCTTGAACGAGTTGAAGCCCGAAAGCAGCGTCGAAAGACCCTCTTTGTTTTTGAGCTTGAACAGCTTGTGCTGAACGGGCTTACGAAGGTCGGCGTCTATCAGCAGAACTCTCGCCTGCATCTGTGCGAATGTTATCGCAAGGTTCGCCGTCATCGTGGATTTGCCCTCGTGCATGATAGCACTTGTTACAGCAAAGCACTTTTTCTTCTTTGTCGCAAGTGAGAACATCAGGTTGGTACGAAGCGTCTTGAACGCCTCGGTCGCCTGGAACGAAAGTGATTTATCGAGCAGTGTGAAATACTTATGGTTGTTACCGCCCTTTACACCCGGCTTTCCCTTACTCATACTTTGTACCTCCCTTGTTTTCATACAGATCGGGTATCTCGGCTAAGATCGCGATATCGGGGAACTTTTTCTTTATATCGTCGGCGATCTTGATACGGGTATCGAGCATATCGGCGATTATGATAACGCCTGCGGCGAGTACTGCGCCGAGAAGCCCGCCTATAATAGCGATACGCGATACATTCGGGGAAGAAGGTTTTTTTGCCACCTTTGCATGACCGATAGGCTCAACCGAACCCGCTTTTGTGGTTCTTATCAGAACGCTCGGAGCGACGTCCGCGATATAGGTACAGATATCGGCGGAGATCTGCGCATTAAGGCTGGTGCAGGTGATCTTAATTACCTCGGTGTTGTCAACAGTGGTGATATTTACCAGAGAGCGTATCGATCCGGGAGCAATGTAAGCTTCTCCCTGTTCGGTGTGGGAGACCGTGAACATTTTCTCCAAGTCTTCCTCGTGATATTCTTCAAGCAGTCTCTTCGAGACTTCTTCGTAAACTTCGTCGTTTTTCAGGATAACGATGTAGGTACTCGCGAGCAGCTTTGCGGCGTTGATATCAGAACCGTTTGCAACGCCGTTACCCATCTGCTGTTCAAGCGTCATAGCGTTGTTTACATACAGCGAAACGTCAGAGGTATATTTTACCGGCAGAACAAATTTTGCTATCGCAAACCCCAAAAGAAAGCCCAACGCTCCGAGCAGCACGATATAGTGCAGCCTACTGAGCAGCAGATAGAATAAGTCCGCAAGGTTAAGTTCCATTTCCTGATTGTTTTCCATTCAGCTTTCCTCCGATAAATTTTTCACACTGTTTCCTTTTATTAATTTATATATCTATATACTGAAAGATCAGGGCATAAAATGACCCAATTATTTATTAAATCAACATTATTCATTATATCACAAGAAAATTCCTTTGTCAAGCGCAAAAACAAAAATGCGTATTTTGACCATACGGCGCTTGTTTTATACTAAAAAATCGTTTATTTTGCCGTTGTATATTAATCGGTATTCAGCCCGAGCAGCCTTTCGGCGTTCAGCCCCATGATAAGCTCGCGTTCGCGGTCGGTAAGTTTAAGGCGCAGCAGCTTTTCAGCCATTTTCGCGGCGCTCTCCCAGGGGCAGTCGCTGCCGAAAAGTATTCTCTCCGCGCCGTGCTTTTTTATGATCTGCGTCATAAGGCGGTCGGAGCATTTGCCCGTGTAGGACGTATCGAAATACAGCTCGCCGTCAAGCCCTGCCAATTTATCGAGTACGCTCTCCCACAGGTCGTTGCCGCCCAGATGTGCGAGAATCACGCGCATTTTCGGGTGTCTTTTCAGCATTTTGACGGCGCGTTCGGGCGTGCAGTGGATAAGCTCGGGCGAGGAGCAGTCCCACCCCGCGTGAAAAAGCACGGGCAAGCCCAGTTCTTCCAATGCGGAGTAAAAGCCGTCCAGCGAAGGCTCGTCGATCATGAATTTCTGATCGTCGGGGTGGAGCTTGATCCCATAAAGCCCCAGTTCCTTGACGCGGAAAGCTTCCTCGGCGGCGTCGGGGGCGGCGGGATATACCGCGCCGAATGGCAGAAGCCTTTCGCTGCCGAGAGAAGCAGCCCAGTCGTTTATGATGCGCTGCTGCGAGGGTTTTGTCGCTACCGACATCAGGCAGGCGCGGTCGATGCCCCATTCGTCCATGCGGTAAACGAGCTGACTGACAAGCCCTCTTGTCTGCGGCTTTACGCCGCTCTCGCGCTCGATGATGCTCACCGCCTTCTCGGCGACCTTTGCGTGAAATGCGTGAACGTGAAAATCAATTATCATGGTGTATGCTCCTAAACAGTGGTAAATTTGTGATGAATCGTAATCGGATCTGTTGTTGAATTGTTTGAATGTAGGGACGGGGCTTGCGCGTCCGTGTCTGCTTCCGCCCGGCTTTGCGATATCTTTTATCTATTTCTGCCCGTTCTTTTTCTGCTTTAATTTTTCAAGCCGCTCATGCGCTTTCTTCTTCTTCGCCTCACGCTTCTCGCGCCTCTTCCGCCTTATCTCTTCCACATCTTTGTTATAAAGCTCTAAAGCGTCTACCACCGAGCCGTCAAACTCTACCTTTCCCTCTTTCAGATAGATCGCACGGTTGCACGTCGTCGTCAGCGCGTCCACCGAATGTGATACAAAAAGCACCGTCACACCCGTCCGTATCAGCTCTCTGATACTCTTTCGGCACTTCTTTCTGAACCTCGCGTCGCCTACCGAAAGCGCTTCGTCGATCACAAGGATCTCGGGCTTGATGTTGATGTTTATCGCAAACCCCAGACGCATTTTCATGCCGCTCGAATACGTCCGCACGGGCTGGTCGATGTACTCGTCAAGCTCCGCAAAGTCGATGATATCGTCCATGATGTCCTCGATCTCGTCCTCCGAAAGCCCGAGCAGCGTCGCCTTCATGCGGATATTCTCCCGCCCTGTCATCTCGGGCGAAAAACCCGCCGTCAGTTCAAGCATCGCCGCGACCTTCCCGCGCACCGTAACGTCGCCGCCCGTCGGAAAGCTGACGCCCGTAATCATCTTCAAAATGGTGGACTTTCCCGCGCCGTTGCGCCCGATAAACCCCACCGATTCGCCCGGATATATCGTAAACGAAACGCCGTTGAGCGCGGGGTGCTGCTTAACGCCGCGGTTGTTCGTGAACATCGCCTTGAACCGCGCCTTGTCGCTCGAATAGAGGTAGTAGCTTTTGTGAACGTCCTCGAATTCCACGGCGGGCGGCGCAGTGTAGTCGGGCTCGGGGAAATCCTCGCCCGTTATGTCGTCGGTGTCGGGGTCGGCGGCGGTTTGTTCAATTACGGGCTGTACGGCGGAGAGCGGCGAACCCTGCTCCCGCTCTGCATTATCCTGCGCATCTGCGGATAATGCATCTTTGATTTTTTCGCTCATCAAAATTCCCCGACTCAGTTGTTCTTTATGAGATAATCCGCCGTGCGGCGCAGCCATGAAAGCGCGTGATCGGGGAAATGTCTGTCAAAATATTCAAAATCGGAAAAGTCCATCGGGAAACAATTCCGCTTTATTCTTGAGTACGGGTAGAACTCCCAGCCCTCGCCGTCTTCGGTTATCCAGCCCTTTTCAAGAGCGATATTACGCGCATATTCAGCCCTTTTGCCGATCTCCGCGTTTTCTGTGAACAGCCCCGTGATTCCGAACTGATACTCCTTGTTCTGAATAACGCCGCCAAAGAAATAAACGTTCTTGTCGGAGTCGCGGTCATAGCGCTTGGTCACGGAATAATTGTACAGATTAAGACCGTCGGTAATGCCGTCCTCGACGCTTATCAGACCGCTGTCGCCGTTAAGTCTGCCGTTCATGATCTCGATAAGCTCCGCCTTAGTGCTGCGGACGCCGGTATCATCGGGCTCGATCACATTGACCGCGATATAGGCGGCAGCCTGACCGTTCTCGGCGCTCACCTGCACCGCTTCATCGTTCATGCCGGGTATGCCCTTACCTTTTTCGAGCGCCTCGGTAAATTCGTCGGGAAGATTGATCGTCTGATTTTTCACTGTCAGTTTCATGGTAAATTTCTCCTTTTTAAATGATTTGGTTTATAATACGTCGGGGATAAGTTTTCTCAGTTTCCGGTAATAATAGCTACCTATCAGCATCAGCACGACAAGCTCGGCGAGCATTATTATCGTTTCAATATAATTATCCTCCGCAATTATCGGCTGATTATACAGAAAAGTGCGACGATAGCCGTTTATGAAGTAGTTTATCGGGTTGAAATACAGCGAAATGCGTATCGCTTCGTTCTTTACCGAAGCCGTGTCCCACACAATGCCGGAAAGCCAGAACATACCCGTCATAACGGAGCTTATCAGGTTCTCGAAATCCTTGCTGAAAGCCGCCATCGGCGCGGTCGTCCATGTCAGCACCCAGAAGAACACGAACATCATCGGGCAGTAAAAGAAGAATTGCAGATTGTAAACGCTCGGGCAGTAGCCCTTTATCACGAGTATAACATACATTATCAAAGTCAGCCCGATGTTTATGATAAGCGACGCCAGATTCGTGAATGTCATTATGTTCGACATCGGGAAACTCAGCTTTGTAACATACTGGCTGTTCTGCCTGATGCTCCTTGCTCCCTGCACTATCGCCTCGTTTATGTAGAACCACGGGATATAGCCCGTCAGCATGAAGTAAAAGCGCGGGTAGCCGTTTACGTCGCCCGAGCCGCGCAGTCCGACCGCGAAGGCGAACCACATTATAAACAGCGTAAACGAAGGCTTGATAAGCGCCCACATGGGACCCAGCAGAGCACCTTTATAGGTCTTTCGCAGAGCGCCCGCCGCAAGACGGAGTATCTTTTTGCCCTGCCCCTTATGCTCGCGGATTATCGCGCCGATACCCGTTTTTTCGGTGTTTTTGGTCGTATAAAAATATGCGGTGTTGTTTTCCGCCATGTTGTTATCGTTCCTTTCCGTGACAATCAAGCAAGTCAGCCACGCGCTTTACTGAGTTTCCGTCACACGCCGACATATATTTTTCCTTGAAAGCCCTGTAACGCTCGCGGTCGAAGCCCTCAGACTCGCGCAGGACCGCGTTTTTCAGCTCACTCTCGTCCGTCACGACCGCGCACGGCATATCCCGCGTTATGTCAAGGTAAAAATCGCGCTCCGCCGTGTATTCCGCAAGATCGGGACACCACAGCAGCATCGGTCTTTCCAGTAAAGCGTACTCAAACACTGCCGAAGAATAGTCCGTGATAAGCATATCGGCACAGACGAGCAGCTCGTTCGTCGTAAGCTCGGGCAGATCGGTGCGCCCGTTTTTCACCCGCGGGTGAAGCCTTACCGCCGTGAACCAGCCGTCAAGCTCAGCCGAGAGCCGCTCTATCGCCTCATGCCCCGTGCTCGCCGCGTGAGAGGGGTCGCCGCGGAACGTCGGCAGATATAACAGCAGTTTCTTTTCGCGCAGCTCGGGATAATTCGCATAAAGCTTCTTGCGGCAGGCGGCTTCGTATTCTTTATCAAAGAAAACGTCCGTTCGGCAGACCCCGACGGCGCGTGCTGTTCCTTTTTTCAGCCGAAAAGCCTCCTCAAACGCGGGTATGCACGCGGGCGAACTTACCGTCACCACATCGAAATTCGCCGAAACGCTGCCCTTGAAATGGCGGGACACGTCGTTCGGCGTGGAGTAGCCGAATTTCTTGAACGCCCCGCAGGAGTGCCAAAGCTGCACGACCCGCGTTCTGCGGAGCTTTTTGCAGGCATTCACGGGCAGAAAGTAGTTGCAGACGACCACACCCCGCGCCCGCGCATATTTCAGCATGAAGCCGCACATATATTTCAGCGTACCGACTACCCCCGCCCGCGAAACGTCGCGGCAGCAGACCTTGCACCTAAAGCCGCGCCGCTTAAGCTCATCGAAAAGCGGCTGCATATCGGCGGGCAGCGCGTCGGTGTTCGAGTCGGCGAAGAGTATCAGCTTTTTGTCATATTTTCCAAACAGCCCGATATTGTAAAAAACAGGAAGTGCCGTCGCCTGCAAGAGCGATTTCAGCCACTCCTTGCCCGCGCTCTTCTTAACGGAGCCCTTCCGTGCGGCGCGGAAGCTGTCCCTCATCGCCCGCCGCCACAGCGGAGCGGTCTTCAAAATTATGCGGCGCACATCGCTCTCGGGGACGTTTTCAAGCTCCGCTATCTCGCGTATCATGAGGTATCTGCCCTCGTCGGCGTTTTTCCTCAGACGGTGGCGTATTATTCTCCTGACGAGCTGTTCGGGGTATTCTTCTATACCGAAATATTGTGAAACTATCAATTTTTTCACCACCATTTGGAAATTTTGCCGAACATTTTTCGATTATATGTGCCTATTTTGCAATCACGATATTGCAGGGGCGCGCATTGCGCGTCCGTGAAATTGCGTGTCCGTGTGAAATTCACAACCTCGCGCAATTCATTTGCGAAATATCGCCTGTCTGAACTTCGTTCAGACCTGCTCTTTCGCAAATATAAAATCGGCAATTTGCTTGTTTTCGCTCAATTATGCAGAATCATTCACTTTGCTTGTTTTTGTTAGCTTATCTCTAAATTGCCGATTTTATTTTTTTGCCATTCAAACTTCTTTCTCCGAGTTGTTTGCTGCTGTCGTAGGCTTTTGTGGGGGAAACCTTTCTGAAGAAGGGTTATCCCCCACACCCCCTTCCTAAGACTTTTGGTTTGCTCTCACTTTGCGCTTTGCTCTTCCTTAATATATCATAAAAGATTTTTGTGATCTTTTTCGGCATCAGAAACAGCATTATCTGCGCGGCACACGGTATCAAAAAATCAGTCAGCGACGAAAAGCCCGCCTTGTATATCTTGTATCTCACTTCGATAAATCCCCGCGTATTCGCAAGATTCCGCCGCCGCTCCATATTGCCCGCCGTCACACGGTAGCGCAGCAGCGCCTCGGGAATGTTCGCACCCTCCGAACCGCTCATCAACATTCTCACGACAAGGTCGTAATCCTCGCACCGCCCCTTGACCGCGTATCCACCCGCCGCCAAAGCCGCATTTTTTCGGTAAACAAGCGTCGGATTGTTGAACGGATTCCGCCGCCTTGCATAGCGCCTGATCTCGGCGGAAGTTTCGGGGACGACTTTCACGGAGATCGGTTCGCCCGTGATATCGTCAAATTCTTCCAGAAAAGCGCCGCACATATCGAGCGCGGGCTCTTCTTCCATGAGCCGCAGCTGTTTTTCGCAGCGCTCGGGCAAGGAAATGTCGTCCGCGTCCATTTTGACGATCATTTCCGTGCGGGCAGCTTTCAGCGCGGCATTTGCGCAGGCACCTACCCCGACATGACGGCGGCTGCGGAGCACCCTCATTCTGCCGCCGAAAAGCGCCGTATACCGTGCGATAACCTCGTCGAGCGCGGGAGTGAGCTCACCGTCGCAGCAGAGGATAAGCTCGGTGCAGGGCACCGTCTGCTCAAACATACTTTGCAGACTTGCCGCCAGATTCGCGGGCTTTTCCCCCGCATAGACCGACATAGCGACCGTGTATTCGAGCATACCTGTCCCCTCCTTGCACACACTATTATATTATACTACAATTTCCGTGAAATTTCAATGGCTGATTTATAAATTATTAATGTGTGTCAATAATGCAGCAGACATACGACAGACAGCAAATGAGCAGATCCGCCCGATTACAGAGGATCCGCTCATTTGTATAGCGTATGTAATTGATGATCGTTATTCGCTCGGCAGCTTGTTTCCGCACATACGGCAGTATTTCACGCCGGGCTTTTGCTCCGCGCCGCAGTTGCCGCAGTATCTTTTCGGCGGCTGAACTACGTCGTTTCCCGCGTTCCCGAACCCCGGAAGAGGTGAACCGCGCAGCGCCGACGGAGGTCCGTAGACGGTCTGAACATCGCCTCCCCACCGATCGGGCTGCTGCTGCGCCGCCTGATAAACGGGCTGCGGTGCGTCATACTGCCCCCGATATCCCTGCGGCGGCTGAACGGGAGGAATCGTCGGCGCGGTCTGCTGTACCGCGGGAGCGTAGTAGGGATTGTACGGCTGCTGTGTGCCGAATACGTAAGCCGCATTGGGCGCGGCGGGTACGGGCGCCAGGTTCATGCCCGCGTAAGGATTGTAAGGATTAAAGCCCTGCTGACGGTAGAAAGGAAAAGGCATACCGAAGAAGCGGCGCTTTTCGGAGGTCTTTCCGCCCGACATATCCTGCATTGCGCCGCCGAGCTGCTCGTAGTAGTAGCGGTTGTAGATGTTGTGCGTTTCGACCTTGGCGCGGTGTATCGTTTTGCCCATCAGCACATAGATGAATATCATCACGCCGATAAGCAGCAGCATCGCGCCGACGCATATAGGCTTTGAATCCGCGTAGATCGCACGAAGACTCACAATGAAATCGTAAGCGCCGTGGATCACGACCGCAAAAATGAATGCTTTATGTTCGGGGTGGGTATCGGGCTGAATGTTATTGTAGCGGCGGTATTTTGCTATGCCGAACCAGTAGCCCATGACTATGCCCGTTATGGCGTGCAGCGGTATCGAAAGCACAGCTCTCATCGCAGCCGTTTCGAGCGCACGGTCGTTGCCGACAAACACATACATCAGGTTTTCGAGAGTCGCGAAACCGAGTGCCGAAGCCGCGCCGTAGATAACGCCGTCGTAGGTGTTGTCGAAATCGCGGTCATGGAAGATTATCCACTTGAACGTGAAGTATTTGCAGGCTTCCTCGGCGGGTCCCACGACGAGCATATATTGCAGAAATTCTTCTATCGTCAAGCCCGCTTTCGTATCGAGGTCGATTGAAAGCGCCATTACTATCATCGCGAGTATGACAGTGCCTATCATCTCCAGTATCACCGCGGCGATCGTCGAAAGGGCGCTCATACCGAATACCGACGCGATCTTTTTTATCGGTTCGCGTTTATACCTTGCGTTGGAGAGCACAAGTGCCATTATAACTATCGTAGGCAAAAGCGCAACGCCGAGTGTCAATGCGTTTAATGCTGTTTTCATTTTTATCGTCTCCGTTTTTTGTTTTTATTTTTTGCCGTATACGAGTGTTCTATATCTGCTGTTTTCGGAACTCGTCGTCCAAATCGTCCGGATCGTCCGGGTCTCACAAATCGTCCCAGCTGTCGAGCTCCTCGCCGTACAGACAGACGCAGTTCTTGCCGCTGTTCTTGGCAGTGTAAAGCGCACTGTCGCTCTGCCGCATAAGCGCCTCGATGTCAAAGCCGTTCGCCTTCGCCGCTGCCGAAATACCCGCGCTGACGCTGAGCCCCGAGAACATCTCATGCCCCTTGAACGTGCGGCAGAGATTCGCCAGAACGTGCTCAACGCGCTGCTTTATCTCCGAGACAGGAGTGCCGTCACATTCCGCCACAAGAAATTCGTCGCCGCCCAGACGAACCACCAGATCTCCCGGGAAGCTCGAACGCAGCGTGTGAGCCGTCAGCACCAGCGCCTCGTCGCCGATATGATGACCGTAGGTGTCGTTGACCTCCTTGAAATTGTCAAGGTCGAAGGTCATAATGGTCAGCAGCTCGGACTGCTTGAGCTCGTCGTAGCGCGAGGACAAACTGCGGCGGTTGTCAAGCCCCGTAAGGAAGTCGGTGTTGGCGCTCTCGATGGTCTGCCGCTCGAAATGGCGCTCGATGGTAACGTCGCGGAAAATGCATATCCCGCCCATTTTCTCGTGAAAAATGTCGATAAGCGGTTCTTCGCCGTAAACGAGCACGCGCTCCTCGCCGTGAACGTCCACGCGGAGCTCCTCTCTTCCGCCGACGTTTATCATGCGCCCCGCAAGATACTCGTCCTTCCACAGATGGAAATTCATACCGAGGATATTCTGCGACCTGCCGAAATACGTCTCGAACTGCTTGTTGGCGCTGATTATCATGCCCCTTGCGTCCTGAACTATTATGGCAAACGGCATACTTTCAAGCAGAACGTCCATTTCGGAGCTGACGTTCTGTATGTCGGTAACGTCGTGCGCGATGCCGCAGGTGCCGAATATCCTGCCGTCAACGTCGATAAGCGGCGATTTGTAGGTCTTGAAGAGCCTCATGCCGCTCTTGGTCTTGACTCTTTCGTCGAAAAGGCAGGTAGTACGCGCCTCCATAACGACGTCCTCCGATTCGAGACAGACGTACTCGCCCTGATCGTACTCTTCCTTCGGCATATCCCAGATGTAGTAATGACCGCGCTTGTATATCTGCTGCTTGGATTTCTCGACGGCGCGGCAGAAGCTCTCGTTCACGATGAGGTGCGAGCCGACCTCGTCCTTGAACCACGCAAGGTCGGGTATGCTGTCGATGGCGGTGTTCAGACAGATGGAGATCTTGCGGTGATCGGCTTCGGTCTTCATTCGGCGGGCTAAGATATTGAAGTAGGTGATAAGCATAGTCTCGGAGCGCGAGCCGTCGGGCAGCGCCCAGATACCGTCGGCACGGAACATGACAAGCTCGTCGGCGTCCTCGAATTTCGAGGCGTAGTCGATAACGATGAGGTTTCGACCGTAGGCAAGAAGCGTGTCGTCAAGGCGTTCGATGCCGTCGGCGATAACTGCCGAATCGGGCGGCAGAGCGCCCAGATCGCCGGAATCCTCCAGCGTAAGGAACTTGAAACCGCAGTCCTCGGGCGGTTCGCACAGGGCGAAAAGCTTTTCAAGCTCATCGTCGTCGCTCAAAATATAAAATTTCAGCGTATGGAAATACATTTAAAAGACTCCGATCGGTAAATAATTGTCACGGAAAGACCCGGACTGAACAATATAGATAATAATATTATACTATATTTTAAGGAAATTGTAAAGCTTACAGAATGATTTTTCATGATTTATTAATAAAAAAATCGTGACGTCTGTGCAAATTTGATATTTTTTCACCGCAAGGCTTGAAATTGTTTGCGATTTGTGGTAAAATAGTATTTAACAGACCGTTCTTATACATTTGTATACAATTGTATGCTTAAGTATACAAAAGATACTGATAATGATAATGTAACTGATAATGATACTGTAAATGATATTGTTATTGTTAATGAGAGTGAGCATGATACCGTGCTTCGCCCAAAACGACAATTCCCCCGCGCATACAAACAAAAATAATTTTTCTTTTTAGCCAAAACATCAAACAAATATTTATCCGGAAGGTGAATGACCTTGAAAAAAGTTATAGCATTCATTTCCTATATGCTCATATTCATACTGATATGGATACTTCTCGATGTTCTGTGGACAGTCGTCATCGAAAAATCGAGCTATACTTTTACAATACTCGACAGCCTTTTCATGCCCGTGACGGTAGGCGCATTGTCGTGGCTGTTTTCGGGACTGCGAAGGAAGGCAGCCAATAAAAGCAGGAAAAACAAGAATGAATAAAATGTGAACCTTGCTCCGAAACGCTTGACAAACGCTTTCATTTGTGATAGAATATAGTTTAACCAAATATTTTTCAGAAGTCAATCACTATGTATAGCAAGTTTTATAGATATCTGCGGTATCCCCGATATCAATGACGTGGTTTTATTGCAGAAGATAGTTGCGGGCCGGAAGGCACCCGAAGCTGACAGAAAAGCTGCCGACATTGACGGCGACGGGGATATATCCGTGTCTGATATCGCACAGCTGCAAAAATTCATAGCAGGCCGGAGAGTCACATTGGTTCCCGAAAAGGAATCGTTTAACGGACATACCTATCAGGCTGTTGACAAAAGCATGACTTGGGCAGACGCAAAAAGCTGCTGCGAGAAAATGGGCGGGACGCTCATTCATGTGTGGGGCGACCATGACGACGTGATAAGGCACAACGACTGGGATTATGCCTATACGGGTTTCGTCTGCGAATGGGAGCCTTCGGAATTATCGGCAGTATAATCAATTTTTTACAATATCAATAACTAAAGCTGTGACGAGAAAGTCCTTGTTTCACAGGTGAGCTTACGACAGAGAGCGCTCCGTTTGCTGAAAGGTGCGCAGGCTTCACGAAACCAAGGGTACCGTTCTCCGAGTGCGCCCAATAAGCGACGGGTAAGCTCCGTTAAAGGCTTTGCGCCGTAAGAGCGGCGTGTAAGGCGGTCTGCGTATAAATAAAGGCAGCCGCGAAACGGGTGGAAACGCGGTAATTATCGCCCCGATGCTGCACATTGCAGTATCGGGGAATTTTTGTTATTTGGGGGTGAGCACGTCGGCTAAGGCAAAGCTCAACGATAACGACATCATCATAATAAGGCGGTGCCTTGCGGCGATCTGCTACGCCGCCATGCTTGCCGCCGACGGCTACATCGCCTACATCATCTACCTTTCGTACCACGGCGGAATGACCTACTATCTCGGGCAGATGATATTTGTCCCCGTGTTCATCGTCAGCTATTGGTTCTCGACCTTTTTTTCGCAGCTGACGTTCGGCAGACAGGGCGGCAGACGCATTATACCCAAGTGGCTCGGGACGGTGCTGAACGGTCTCGCAACGCTTATCAGCGCGGCGTTCCTGGCGTTCTGGGGGTACATCTATTACAACCAGCTGATGTACACGCCCGAGAACGAAAAGGCTCTGGCACAAACACATTTGTGCTTACAGGCAGCGCAGATAATGCTGACATAGTAAAATATCTTGTAGGGGCGCACCTGCGTGTGCGCCCGCAAATAACTCCGAACGGGCGCACACATAGGTGCGCCCCTACAAAAATGGTAATTCAAATACAGAAAGGACGGTTTTCAAAATGAACGAGCTATGCAAAATAATCAAGGAAGTTGTCGTGCCGAATTTCCTGAACATCAGGACTTCGATACGAACTTACGACCGTGACGCGATCTGCTGCGGGGCTCCCTGCTGGCGGTGGGTATACCATGCGCTTCATTCGGCGGACAAGTGGTTCATCAACCCGAACGTTTACGACGAGCCGCCTTTTCACAAGGACGGTATGGACAATCCGGATAATCCCACCGACATTGTGCTTACCGACGAGCAGCTGCTCGATTACCTCGGCGCGGTGGAGAAAAAGACGCTTGACTATCTCGACAATCTCACCGACGCCGAGCTTTACGAAAAGCCCGAGGGCTGCCGCTACACCCGCATGGAGCTTGTGCTTCGGCAGTTCAGACACATCTCCTTCCACACGGGTATGCTGAACGGTCAGACCGCGCTTGCGACGGGACAGTTCCCCATGTGGGTAAGCGAAACAGGCAAGTATGTTGACGACGGGATATTCTTCGGTCGCTACCGCAAGGGGAGGGTCGATCCGTAAAGGATATATTCTGCATTTACAGCGAGTATGTCGATAACGTTATCAAATTTGTGGCAACTTATCTCAACCACAGGGTATGCAAAAATGATGAAGTGCTTAAAAGTTATTTAGTAAAAATCAAATGAAAGGAATGGTAATCATGATAAAACTTACGTTAAAGGACGGCAGCGTGCGCGAGATAGAATCCGCACAGCCCGCAAGCGAAATCATCAAAGGAATAGGCATGGGGCTTTACAAGGCTGCCTGCTGCGTCAGGATAAACGGCGAGGTGAAGGATATCCGCACCGTTGTTGACAGCGACTGCGAGTTCGAGGTGCTGACCTTCGACAGCAAGGCGGGCGCGGAGACCTTCAGACACACCGCCGCTCACCTTATGGCGCAGGCGGTCAAGAACCTCTACCCCGACGCTAAGCTTGCAAGAGGTCCCGCTACCGAGACCGGCTATTACTACGATTTCGAGGTGGAAAAGCCTTTCTCCCCCGAAGACCTTAACAAGATCGAAGCCGAGATGAAGAAGCTCGCCAAGGAGGGCTTCGAGCTGGAACGCTTCGAGCTGCCTGCCGAGGAGGCCATAAAGCTCATGGAGGAGCGCGGCGAAAAGTACAAGGTAGAGCTTATCAAAAAGCACGACGACCGCGGCGAAAAGCTCTCTTTCTACAAGCAGGGCGACTTTATCGACCTCTGCGCGGGTCCTCACATCATGAACGTTTCGGTCATCAAGGCGGTCAAGCTGCTTTCCTGCACGGGCGCTTACTGGGGCAAGGCCGAGGACGGCATACAGCTCAGCCGTATCTACGGAACCGCTTTCCCGAAGGCTTCGATGCTCGAAGAGCATTTAAAGCAGCTTGAAGAGGCAAAGCTCCGCGACCACAACAAGCTCGGCAGAGAGCTTGAATACTTCACCACCGTTGATTACATCGGTCAGGGTCTGCCTATCCTTCTGCCGAAGGGCGCGAAGGTCATTCAGACCTTACAGCGCTGGATCGAGGACGAGGAATACAAGCGCGGCTATCAGCTCACGAAGACCCCGTTCATGGCAAAGCGCGACCTCTATAAGATCTCCGGTCACTGGGATCACTACCGCGACGGTATGTTCATACTGGGCGACCCCGACGACGAGAGCAAGGAATGTTTCGCCCTCCGTCCGATGACCTGCCCGTTCCAGTATCAGGTATTCTTAAACCGCAAGCGCAGCTACCGCGATCTGCCCATGAGACTCGGCGAGACCTCCACGCTGTTCAGAAACGAGGACAGCGGCGAGATGCACGGACTTATCCGCGTTCGTCAGTTCACGATCTCCGAGGGACACCTTATTATCCGTCCCGAACAGCTCGAAGAGGAGTTCAAGGGCTGCCTTGACCTTGCGAAATACTGCCTTGAAACGATAGGTCTTGCGGAGGACGTTTCCTACCGCTTCTCACAGTGGGATCCCGCCAACCCGAACAACAAGTACGAGGGCACAAAGGAACAGTGGGACGAAGCACAGGGCGCTATGAAGAAGATACTTGACGATCTGGGGCTTGATTACGAGATCGGCATAGACGAGGCGGCGTTCTACGGTCCCAAGCTTGACATACAGATAAAGAACGTATTCGGCAAGGAAGATACGCTCATCACGATACAGATAGATATGCTTCTTTCCATGAAGTTCGGCATGGAGTATGTCGATACCGACGGCAAGATGAAGAATCCTTACATCATTCACCGCACTTCTGTCGGCTGCTACGAGAGAACGCTTGCCCTGCTTATCGAGAAATACGCGGGCGTGCTGCCGCTGTGGCTGGCTCCGGAGCAGGTTCGTATACTCCCCATCAAGCCCGAACACAATGAATACGCCAAGGCGTTTGCCGAAAGACTGTCGAACGCAGGTATGCGCGTAACGGTCGATGACGAGGACTCCAACATCGGACCGAAGATCAAGAAGGGCAGAAACGACCGTATACCGTATCTGCTGATTTGCGGCGACAACGAGGTCAACGACAATACCTTCACGGTACGCTCCCGCAAGGAGGGCGAGCTTCCAGCCATGCCCGCCGACGAGCTGTTTACCAAGCTAATCACCGAAGTAGCGACGAAGGCGAAATAATAACATAAACAAGCGTTTAGCAAGGAAAATCCGGAATTCGCATTCAGCGGAAACGGGGTCAAGGGGGAGCCCCATGACCCCGTTTTCTTTTGCGGTTTATAATGAGGTGTAAGATGTACAAGGGCTTCAAAAAAAGCGAGAATATCGTCAGCATGATCGCTTTACTTTTCGCGCTGATATACCGGGTGCTTGCCGATTACGCAAAAATATACATACCCCTGACTGCCGTGCTGATCGTGATGTTTGCAGCCTTCGCTTACCTGTTTTTCAACCGGGTGGTGACGCTCGTGATCGACGCGGCAAGGATGAGGAACAGGTGCTTTGACACCTTCCTCACGATCGAGAAAATATGGGGGAATACAGGCTTCGGCAGCAGCTACAATGTCTTTACCGTAAGCTACCCCGACGCGGAGAACAGGCTCTGCTATAAGGACATACACTCGGCGTTCAGCATAAAAAAATGGAAGGTCGGCGACAGGATAAGGATAAAGGTGAGCAGGGACGACCCCGAAAAGATCATCATTCCGTCAAGCGATATTTTCCTTGCGGTCCTTATGAGCCTGATCGGGATAGCCGCCGAGACCGCCGTAGCCGCGGTATACCTATTAGCATTAAAGAATAAGTGAGGACAGACTATGGACAAGAAATATCTCGAACTTCTCGCCAAGGATTACCCCACTATCGACAGCGCGGCGGCGGAGATAATCAATCTCTCGGCGATACGCAGCCTGCCCAAGGGTACCGAATACTTTTTCAGCGATATGCACGGCGAATACGAAGCGTTCCTGCATATGCTCCGCAGCGCTTCGGGCATGATTAAACGCAAGCTCGACCTTGTGCTGTCAAAAACCGTTTCGGCTGCCGAGCGTGAGGAGCTTGCCATGCTCATCTACTACCCCGACCGCGAGATAAAGCGCCTTGCGGCGGCGGGTCGAACCACCGACGAATGGCGGCGGCTGACGATCTATCGGCTGATACTCGTCCTTGAAGCGGTATCGGCGAAGTACACGCGCTCCCGCGTGAGGAGGAGCATACCGAACGAGCTTGTCTACGTACTGGACGAGCTGCTGAACGTCACCGACGACGTAAACAAGGACTACTACTACGACGAGATAATCAGCTCTATCCTCGATACGGGGATAGCCGAGCGGTTCATACGGTCGCTTTGCGGGCTGATACAGTCGATCTCGATAGACAAGCTGCACATCATCGGCGACATCTATGACCGCGGACCCCGCGCCGATATCATCATGGACGAGCTTATGCGTATGCACGATGTGGATATACAGTGGGGCAACCACGATATCTCATGGATGGGTGCTGCTTCGGGCAATCCCGCAATGATAGCAAACGTTATACGCATCTCCATGAGGTACAACAACTTCGACGTACTCGAAGACGGCTACGGGCTGAACCTCCGCGCACTGGCTATCTTCGCAAGCGAGACGTACAAGAACGACGCCTGCGAGCTTTTCATGCCGAACACGCTCGACGACAATATCTACGACCCCGTAGACGTAAGGCTCGCCGCGAAGATGCACAAGGCGATAACGGTCATTCAGCTGAAGCTCGAAGGGCAGCTTATCGAGCGCCACCCCGAGTGGGACATGGCTGACAGGGATATCTTCCGACAGGTGGATTTCGTAAGGGGCACGGTAAAGCTCGGCGGCAAAACATATGAGCTGCTCGACAGGTACTTCCCTACCGTGAACAGCACCGACCCGCTAAAACTCACCGACGGCGAAAGCGAGCTTATGAACGTGCTGACAAACTCGTTTATGCACAGCGAACGCCTGCACACGCACATGAGATTCCTTTATTCAAAAGGCTCGATGTACAAGACCGTAAACGGCAATCTGCTGTTTCACGGGTGTATCCCTCTCGACGAGGACGGCGAGCCGCAGAGCGTCGTCATCGACGGCTGCGCACTTTCGGGAAAGGAAATGCTCGACAAGCTGAACGAGATCGTAAACAGGGCGTATTTCCTGCCCGACGGCGCGGAAAAGCAGACGGCAGCCGATATGCTGTGGTATCTGTGGTGCGGGGCGCGTTCACCGCTTT
>JAILFF010000107.1 GCA_024697705.1 Ruminococcus sp. | reverse complement strand
GGAGGTCGCACCCGGGCGCATACTCGGCAGGTACACTGGCAAGGCTCGGCTGTTCCGCTGGGCAAGCTCGTTCGGCGATCTACGCAAGCTGATGCTGCTTATCGTAATGATCGGCACAACGATAGCCGCGTTCTATGAGGTGCGGACGATAGGCAGGCTGAAACACAAGATCGACGAGGAAAAGCAGTCGAAGGAGGAAGAGCGCGAGCAGCTTATCCGCGAGGCGATAGAGCGCGAGAAAGAGCGTCTTGCCGCCGAGGGTTTCGGAGCAGTTCCCGCAGCTGAACCGTCGGAAGAAGCCGAAATTCCTGCGGAAACGGAAGAATCCGTCGAAGAATCAACAGCCGAAGAAGCCGAAACTCCCGCAGAAGCGGAAGAATCTTCCAACGAATCAGCGGCAGAAGAAGCCGAAACTCCGGCAGAAACGGAAGAATCTTCCAACGAATCAGCGGCGGAAGAACCCGAAACTTCCGCAGAAACGGTAAACTCAGCCGAAGAACCGTCAGCGGAAGACCCCGAAATTCCCGCAGAAGCGGATATCTCAGCCGAGGAACCAAAAGCGGAAGAACCCGTACAGCCCGCAAAAACAGCCTCCGGCGGGGCAGGGAAGTCCTCGAGCGGAAGTTCCAAAGGCTCAAAAAATAAGAAGAAGAAAAAACACAAGCGCAAAAAGCACAAATGACCGTAGGGGGGCAGGATATGGGTACAGATAACCGAAAGTTGGAGCAGGACAGCGTGTTGACCGACCGTAGGTTGGGGCATGATATGGGTCAGGAAGAACTGATGAAGCGCAGAATGGTCAGGTCGATCGTGCTGTTTGTCGTCACGCTGGCGGCACTGCTCGTCTTTATCGGGCTTTACATCGAAGAAAAGCGGCGCGTGCAGGAGACCTACGCCGCGCAGTACAAGCTCTCCTTGCAGCAAGCCTCCGAGGATATCGGCGTTTATCTCGGCGGCGAAGCCGATTACGATATGCGCTATATCCGCATCACCTGCGACGTGAACTGCGCCAATACCTTCGCTTTTCTGATCGAGGACTTCGGCGACCGCCGCAAGACCGTAAATCAGCTGTACACCTGTCTGCTGAAATACCCCGATCAGATGAAGACCCGTCTGACCGAGCTCGATACGGCGCTTAACGACATGGCTGCCGACCTCGACAAGGGCTACGAAGAAGCGGCGGCGCTTATCGGGTCGATCGACAAAATGGGCACATGATATATTTAAGAGTACGATAATTTGTACTTGAAAGAAATGGGGATATGATATGAGCGAGAAAAGCAAGCTGAAAAAAGAGATCAAGGTCTGCCGGCAGACCATCGAGGAGATCGAGCGCAAGAGAGCGAGATCTCAGTCGGCGCTCGTGCAGGCGATCCTTTTGCAGGAGGAGCCCGACGAACGCGACGTTGAGTGGTTCAACAAGTACACGGGCGAGATAACCGCCTGCCGCAACCACATGATCGAGCTTCAGAAGAAGCTCAATTCGCTGTGAGCGCGTTTCTCTGCGACTGCCACGCCCACACGAGCTGCTCGCCCGACGGCAAGGACTCGGCGCTTGATATGTGCCGCCGCGCCGCCGAACTGGGGCTTGATGTGCTGACGATAACCGACCACTGCGACTGCAACTACTGGCTCACGGCGGAGGAATTCGAGCGCACGGCGGGGCAGACTATCGAAGTTGACCGCGAGATGTACGGTTCGCGTGACTACTCGGCACAGAGCATTGACGAGGTGAGCGGGTTAAAGGAACGCTTTCCGTTCCTGCTGTGCGGCGTCGAGCTGGGTCAGCCGCTTCAAAACATCGGCGCGGCAGAACAGACAGCGGCGCGGCGGGAGCTTGATTTCATCATCGGGTCGCATCATCAGAACGCGGGAAAAGACGATTTCTACTGGATAAAGTACGATAAACTGCACATGAAAGAGATCGACGCCCTGCTAACCGACTATTTTGACGAAATGCTCCGTATGTGCGAGTGGGGCGGCTTCGATGTGCTCGGACACCTGACGTATCCGCTTCGGTACATCGTGGGGGATTACGGTCTATCACCCGATATGGAGCGGTTTAACGATATTATCGGGGAGATTTTTTGTGCTCTTGCGAAGAAAGGTAAGGGCATCGAGATAAACACGTCGGGACTGCGGCAGAAGTACGGCAGAACGTTCCCCGACGAGAAGTACCTGCGGCTGTGGCGCGACTGCGGCGGCGAGATCGTGACGATAGGCTCCGACGCGCACTGCGTTAAAGACCTTGCGGCGGGTAACGAGCGCGGCATTGAACTGGCGCGGGAGTGCGGGTTCAAGTATATCGCGTATTATAAGGAGAGAAAGCCTGTTTTCATTGCGATATGAGAGTTTTTCTTGACTAATTAAGATAAATGTGGTATAATAAAGTAATATCGGCGGGAGAGCTTCTCCCGCTTATATTTTGTGAAAATATGAAACCGTAAGGAAAGAGGAAAAAGAATGCGAAAGATAATGTTTTTCGATATCGACGGCACGCTTATCGACGAAAGCCCGCAGCACATCACGCCCGAAAGCACCTTGCGCGGGCTTGATATGGCGCGTAAGGCGGGGAATCTTTTGTTCGTAAATACGGGCAGACCGCGGGCTGTTGTCGGGGAGAACGTGCGGCGGCTCGGGTTTGACGGCTACGTCTACGGCTGCGGGACGAATATCGAGATAGACGGCGAGGAGATATTCTACCGAACCAACACGCCCGAGGTATGCGAAAATATTGTCCGCCTCGTGCGCGAATGTGACGCTTCGCCGATGTACGAGCGCCGCGACGGGAATTTCTACGACCCCGCCGCCCGCGACCTCGCCTTCAATATGGGCGTGAAGGAGGGCTTTATCGTGCTTGACGGCAAGCTTTCCCGCACGGTTTCCGAGACGGGCTTCGGCTTCGACAAGTTCGTTATCTGCTTCGACGAAAAGACCGATATAGCGCGTTTTCGGCGCGGTATCGAGGGGCTTTTCGACTACATCGACAGGGGAAAGGGCTTTGCGGAGCTTGTACCCTGCGGCTTCGGCAAGGGGCGGGGCATCGAAAGGGTGCTTGACGTTCTCGGGCTTGAAAAAAGCGCCGCCTATGCTATCGGTGACAGCCTGAACGACCTGCCGATGAAGCCCGCAGTCGGCACGTTCATCTCGATGGGCAACGGCGTTAAGCTTATCCCTCACGCCAATCATGTGACCGATGATATTCATAAAGACGGCGTTTACAATGCTCTTGAAAGGTTTGGCTTCTTTGAAAAAGAATAATTTGTTTGATTTGTTATTTGTTGTGGTTGTTGCTGCAAAAGCGAAGCGCAGTCTTTCTCTGTATCTATAACTATAACTGTATCTATATCTGTATCTTTTTCTGTATCTGTTACTGTATCAGTATCTTTTGTATGCTTAAGCATACTTTTGTATACAAGTGTATGTTCCGGTATACAAGCGTATAGGCTGATAAATATTTATTCAAAAAAAATCAGTTGACATTAACGCCTTTTCGTGCTATAATAAAAAAGTATCATGTAAATTATGTCAATACGTTATGTAATGATTATTATTATTCCGGGAGGAAAGTAAAATGCTTGAAAAGAAGTACAAGGCAAAGGAATCCGAGCCGAAGTGGCAGCAGTTCTGGCAGGAAAAGGGTATCTATAAGTTCGATGAAAACTCGTCGGCACCCGTCTACTCGATAGACACTCCGCCCCCGACCGTCAACGGCAAGATCCACATCGGACATATATTCTCCTACTCGCAGGCGGAGATAATGGCTCGCTACAAGCGCATGAAGGGCTTTAACGTGTTCTATCCCTTCGGCTTCGACGACAACGGTCTGCCTACCGAGCGCCTTGTTGAAAAAACCAACGGCATAAAGGCTCACCAGACCACCCGCGAGCATTTCACCGAGCTGTGCCTTGAACAGACCAAGGAGCTTGAAAAGCAGTTTAAGAAGCTGTTCATCTCGGCGGGATTTTCCTGCGACTGGGGGCATGAGTATTCCACCATTTCCCCGAAGGCTCAGATAACCTCGCAGAAGTCCTTCATCGACCTGTTCAACAAGAAAAAAGTATACTTCTCCGAAGCTCCCGCGCTTTGGTGTACCGAATGCCGCACCGCTATCGCGCAGGCAGAGCTTGAAACGAAGGAAATCCCTTCGCTGTTCAACTACCTGCGTTTCTACATCGAGGGCGAAGGCGAAAACTTTGTCGAAATAGCCACCACCCGTCCCGAGCTGCTTGCGGCTTGTCAGTGCATATTTATCCACCCCGAGGACGAGAAGAACAAGCACCTTCTCGGCAAGCGCATAAGAGTACCGCTCTTTGACTTCACCGTTCCCGTGCTGGAGGACGAAAAGGTAGAGCTCGGCAAGGGCTCGGGCGTTGTTATGTGCTGTACCTTCGGCGACCTCACCGACCTTGAATGGTTCAAGAAGCACAAGCTGACCTTCAAGGAGGCTATTCTCCAGGACGGCACAATGAGCGCTATCTGCGGCAAGTACGCGGGTATGCCTATCCTCGACGCGAGAAAGGCAATGATCGCCGACCTTATCGAGCAGGGTCACATGATAAAGCAGGAGAAGATCGCCCATAACGTAGCCACCCACGAGCGCTGCGGGACCCCGATGGAGATCACCATCAAGAAGCAGTGGTTCATCGACATTCTGTCGAACAAGCAGAAGTACCTCGACGCGGGCGAGAAGATAAAGTGGTACCCGACCCACATGAAGGCGAGATACCGCAACTGGGTAGAGAACCTCGAATGGGACTGGTGCATTTCCCGTCAGAGATACTTCGGCGTTCCGTTCCCCGTTTGGTACTGCAAGGAGTGCGGCGCCGTTAAGGTTCCCGATATCGCCGACCTGCCCGTAAATCCGCTGACCAGTCAGCCGAAAACGCCCTGCGCCTGCGGCTGCACCGAGTTCATTCCCGAAAAGGACATCATGGACACCTGGGCGACCTCTTCCGTAACGCCGCTTATCAATCTTGACTGGTACGACGACGAGAAGTTCCGCAAGAACATGACCCCCATGAGCCTGCGCCCCAACGCGCACGACATTATCCGCACATGGGATTTCTATACAATCGTTAAGAGCCTGTACCACACCGACGACATTCCGTGGACAGACGTTATGATCTCGGGTCACGTTATGGCTTCAAAGGGCGAGAAGATATCGAAGAAGAAGGCAAATTCCTCGATGGAGCCTGCGGAGCTTATCGAAGAGTTCTCCGCCGACGCGGTAAGACTGTGGACTTCCTCGGGATCGCTCGGCATGGACATCGTGTTCAGCGAGGAGGAGTTCAAGAACGCGGGCAAGCTCATCAACAAGATATGGAACGCCGCCAAGTTCGTTATCATTCAGCTTGAAGGCTTCGACAAGACTGCCGACGACGGCAGCACCGTCACCCTGAACCCGTTCAATAAGGCTGACAAGCCCGAACTGTTGTTCATGGACAAGTGGATAATCACGAGCTTCAACGAAATGCTGCGCCGCTTCGAGAACAACCTCGAAAAGTACGAGATCGGACTTGCGATAGGCGAGCTTGAAAAGTTCTTCTGGAGCTACTGCGACGACTACATCGAGATAATCAAGAACCGCGTTTACAAGCCCGAAATTTACGGCGAGAACGCGAGAAAGAGCGGTCTGTACGCGGCTTACTACACGCTGCTTGGCATGATTAAGTGCTTTGCGATATACATTCCGCACGTTACGGAGGAAATTTATCAGGGCTACTACGCGCAGTTCGAGGACGCGATCTCGGTACACGTTTCGCGCATCGAGCCGATACACACCGAGAGCTTCGACAGCGAGCAACCGCTTAAGAACGCCGACATCGCGGTAGACATCATTTCGCAGCTTCGCGGCTGGAAGTCGGAGAGGAAGCTGTCTCTTAAGGAAGAGATCGCGAAGGCTGAGGTAACTCTGCCCGAAGGCGTAACGCTCCCCGACGACGCGATTGTTGATATCAAGGCGACCTGTACTGTAAAGGAGCTTATCTTTACGACGGGCAAGGAGCTTGAAGTTAAGGTAGCGGAATAAAAAGAAAAGCAGAAAGCGCAAAGTGAGGGCAAACCAAAAGTCTTAGGAAGGGGTCGGCACGAGCAAAGCTCGTGCAGGGGAGAACCCTTCTTCAGAAGGGTTTCCCCCACAGAAGCCTACGACGGCAGCAAACAACTCGGTAAAAGCAAACTGAACGAATAAAATAAAATCGGCAATTTCTAAAGAAGCCCACAAAAAAGCAGAAGCAAATAATTCTGCAAAAGTGAGCGGAAACAAGGAAATTGCCGATTTTATTTTGCGAAAGAGCGAAGCGATTTTCGCAAAAGAGGAAAAGCGCAGAGCCAAACCGAAAAGAAAGTGCAGGGCGAACGGATTGCTCGTTCGCTGCCGCTCACGTCGCACAAAGGAAGGCAAGCCGCGCGTGGGTTTGTGAGGGCGGTAAGTTTTTCGGACGCGCGGCTTGATTCCGAATGGGGCTCTGCCCCATACCCCGCAAGGGGCGGGAGCCCCTTGACCCCTTTTCCGCTTCGCGGATTTCTCCGGTCGGCTTTGCTTGCCCCCTTTTCCGCTTCGCGGTTTCTAACCGCATTTTGTTTTTTACTTTTTTACCATTTTGGAGGATAATATGCAGCTCGAAGATCTGTTTTCGGTCGTTAAGACCCGATTTAATAACGAGTTCGGCGACAGCGAACCTCGGCACGGTAAGACGGATATCCCTAAAGGTCTTATCTTTAAATGCCCCCGCTGCTCGAATAATACTTTTATGGAAGACTTTACAGCAAACGGCAAGGTCTGCCCGCGCTGCAATTATCACTCGCGCCTGACCGCAGCCGAACGCCTTGATATAACTATCGACAAGGAAAGCCTCGTTGAGTTCGATAAGGAAATGATTTCCAAAAACCCTATCGACTTCCCCGATTACGGCAAAAAACAAGCCGAGCTCCGCGAAAAAACAGGGCTTAAAGACGCCGTTATCACAGGAAGAGCCACTATCCGCGGCGAAAAGATAGTGATTATCGTTATGGATTCAAATTATATGATGGCTTCGATGGGAAGCGTTGTCGGCGAAAAGATCGCCCGCGCTTTCGAGTACGCTACCGAACACCGCCTGCCTGTTATCGCTTTCACCGCTTCGGGCGGTGCGCGTATGCAGGAGGGTATCGTCTCGCTCATGCAGATGGCTAAGACAAGCGGCGCAGTCGGCAGACACAGCAACGCCGGACTTCTTTACATCACCGTGCTGACCGACCCCACCACGGGCGGCGTTACCGCATCGTTTGCTTCGCTCGGAGACATAATCATCGCCGAGCCGAAGGTGCTTATCGGCTTCGCGGGCAGACGGGTCATCGAGGGTACGATAAAGCAGAAGCTCCCCGACGATTTCCAGTCGGCGGAATTTATGCTTGAAAACGGCTTTGTAGATATGATAGTCGAAAGGAAAAAAATGCGGCGCACACTGGCACATCTGCTGAAACTGCATAAGCCCGCACCGAAGGGAGCGCTGTCTGATGAATAACGCTAATAATGCAATGCCCGCAAGTAAAAAGCTTGACATTATCCGCACGATCGGCAGACCCACCGTGCGCGACTATATCCCCATGATCTTCGACGACTTCTTCGAGATGCACGGCGACAGGCAGTTCCGCGACGACGGGGCTATCTTAGGCGGCGTGGCGTACTTCAAGGGCGTTCCCGTGACCGTTATCGCGCAGGTGAAGGGCAGGACGCTCGACGAGAACAAGCAGTGCAATTTCGGTATGCCGCACCCCGAGGGCTACCGCAAGGCGCTGAGACTTGCTCATCAGGCGGAGAAGTTCCACCGCCCCGTGATCTGCCTTGTGGACACGGCGGGAGCCTTCTGCGGCGTGGACGCGGAAAAGCGCGGTCAGGGCGAGGCTATCGCCCGTTCGATAATGGAGTTCATGGAGCTGAAAACGCCTGTTATATCCATAATCCTCGGCGAGGGCGGCTCGGGCGGTGCGCTTGCGATGTGCGTCTGCGACGAGCTTGCAATGCTCGAAAATGCGATATACTCGGTGATTTCGCCGCGAGGATTTGCTTCTATTCTGTGGAAAAATGCGGAAAGAGAGCGCGAAGCGGCGGACATAATGCACATCACGGCTGACGATCTTGTGAGCCTGAAGGTCTGCGACCACATTATAAAAGAGTCGGAGGGAGGCGCCCACACCGACCCCGAGCAGACTGCCGAATACATTTCGGAATATATTTTTGAAGCATTGAAAAGAAATTTACAAAAAGGACTTGACGAAATGCTAAATGGGCGTTATAATAGGTTTAGGACGATAGGTGAATTTGAGGAGACCGTCCCGCAGGCGTAAGCGGCGGGCAGTCGGTTCACATGAGTTCCTTTCCCGAGAGGGAAACTCTTACATTAATATGGATAGGAGGTTGGATTTTTATGGTATTTGAAAAGGTACGCGACCTTGTTGCCGAGCAGTTTGATATCGAGGCTGACGAGGTTACCGCCGAGTCCCAGATCGTGGACGATCTCGGTGCGGATTCTCTTGACGTAGTTGATCTCATCAGCGCTGTTGAGGACGAATTTGACGTACAGATCCCCGACGAAAAGGTTGAGGGCATCAAGACCGTTGGCGACATTGTAGCTTTCATTGAAAGCTTTGCTTCGGAGGACTAATCCCTCCTGTCTTTAAGAGGTCAAACAGGGCAGACTGCGGCGAAAGCGGCGGTCTGTTTTTTTATAAGATAAAAGATAATAGCAGATAAAAGATATAGTAAACGACATTATTGTTTAGAAATTAATTGTATGT